>JAFGVU010000010.1 GCA_016937855.1 Bacteroidales bacterium
ATATGAAAAACAAGGCTACACCCTTAAAGAGATTATGGAACTTACCGGACTTACCAAATTAGAGATTGAACGACTGTAAACAAAACAGGCTGTACCCGAAAGAACAGCCTGTTTTATTTATGTTTTGTAGAACACTACTATCACAACAATGCTTTCGTACAATACAATGTAGAGCAATCTGAAACCAATGTCATTTTCATAATAAAACCACCTGTTTCTGCATCTTTAATTTTTTTAAGATTAACTATTTCATAGGTATCATTGAAGTTTGAATTATTTGTAGTAATTTCTAAGTAGTATTTACCATCTTTATAAAATGTTTTCCATGATCCAACTTCTTTATCAGTATGTCGCTCATTAATATTGACCATAGGCAACGTACAACGGTGGTCTTCCTCAAAACATATCCCATTAGTCAATAACTGGAACTGACCTTGATATGTATCAATCACCCAAACTCCTTGAACTTCATTATCAACATTGTTACAAGAATTAATAAATGTTATTGATAAGATTATTAAAAATGATAGATTTTTCATATTAATATATTAGTTTAAAAGCCATGCCTCATAAAATCTAAAACTATTTGCGAAACTGTCTGTTTATCAAGCATAGGAGTCTCTCTAACAAGTAAGGGATTGCCTTTTACATTATCTTGGCCTTCTGCTTGGCTTGGATATACTGTACTATAGGCCTCTCTAAAATTATTAGATATTGTTTTCACTATGTTTATACCAATTTCATAAATTTCGGGATTGTCTGTAGTATTCACCCCCATTAATACAACATTTGTTATATTACCTAAGTCCTCTAAATTTCTATACTCATCTGGAATCATTCCTGGCGTTTCTAATGCAATTTGCATATCCTTACTAACATCGGTAAATAATATTTTTTTATGATCTTCAATAAGTTCTTTATCTTCTGCAACAGAATAGTTTCCGTAAGTGTCTAAAGCAAAATTTATAGCATTTATAGCAAAGGCAAAACCAGCAAGTCCCATAATACTACCTTTAGGACAAGAAATTTTCCCTTTAACTCTATTGTCAATATCCCCATTTGCTTTTAGACCCATTTTACGAATAGTTGCAGGATTCTCATCTGTTTTTACATCTGGAGTATATCCTCTATCTAGACTGACTTTAGAATAATCCTTTTTGTCTTTTTGTAATGGCGTTAATTCAGCAATTTTTGTAGGGAACCCAATATCTCCACTGGGGGGAGTTTCATTATTATTTCTTTGATCCCATAAATATTGAGTATATGTATTAAAATTTTCGACATAAACATGTACATCAACCCCTCTTACTATTATTCTGGATTCATGTATTCCTAAATATTCCAACCCATCTAAATCAATTCCTGTTACTGGTCTATTACTCGCATACTGATACGCCGAAAGCTCCGGGTACTTCTCATTTAACGGATCAACGCTCACAAACCTACAAATCCACGCCGCGTAATAACGTGCTCCATAATAATAAAGTCCTGTAGCTTCGTCCCGTTCTTTTCCTACATATTTGTATCGTTTAAGAGCAACATCGGTTTGGTTTCTGCCACTTCTGTAGCTAGTAGTCCCAAACGGATGATACTCCTCGTAAGAGATTATTGCAGCAGTACTATCAAGTTCCAGACAAGCAGAACCCAAATGATTTGAGTATTGATATCTTATTGTTTCAACAGGAGTAGTTAAAGTAGTTCCATTTTGGATATTTAGTCTATCTATTATCGCAAACCTGTCTCTATCTTCTGAAACATGCATTGTTTCTCTTTCTGTATCCAAGGAGCTGCTGATATACTTTCTGTAAACTTCATATCCACCAATATAATACCTCTCTTCACGAATATTTCCAGGTTTTACTACAACCTTACGAGTTCTTTCTCCTTGTGCATCATATTGATAATAAGATGTTGTTGTGCCATTTGTTGCATTCATCAATTCATCACGATGTGTCCAGCCCATACTTCTTAAGTGTGGCATGCTAAGCATATTACCATGAGCGTCGTAGGTGTACACATTTGTAGTGCCAGTATGTCTTAAGAGTTGGTTTGTGGCAGTATCGTATATATAGTCCCTTGTCCAGTCATTTACAGATTTCATTTGAGTTATATTACCTAACTCATCATAAGAAAATTGCTGAGTATAGGTCTGCATTGCATTGGTTCCGGTGTTGGGAACAGGAATATTATTTACAAAGTCGGTATTTGAGGGTAATTGCAAACTTGTTAGTTCCCTGCCTGTGGCTTCTATTAACCTGTATAATGCATCATACTCATAGGTTGCTGTTGGAGAAACTACCTCATTATCAAAATAGAATTCCCGTTCTGCATCATTAGTCGTCTGGATAATATTACCTACCGAATCATATGTGTAATTCAAATCCATTAAAATATCATTGCCGGAATCTCTTGTTGTTAGTAATCTTTCCAACCTGAAGTTTTCACTATCATAGGTGTAAGCTGTTTTACTGCCATTCCCATAGAACACTTCTGTTCGTTGTCCACGGGCATTATAGTTAATCTCACTTATATAACTTGTTGTGCCTTCTTTTACCTGTTCCAATAATCCTCCCTTGTTATAAAAATTTGTTATAACAGTGCTGTCGGGTTGCGTTATGGAAATTGGTCTGTTCAAAGCGTCGTAAGTTGTTTGTGTTGTAAATTCTTCTGTTTATTCAATTTTCAAAGTTGTCAAAATATTTTGGTTACAGACACTAAAGATAATTCTTTAATCCAAAACAAGCTAGATATTTTAATACTATTTCTTAACATAAGTGCTTACTATCAATGTGTTACGATTTTGTGATTTTGAAAAGTGCCATATGGTACAGTACCCAGTACCATATGGTACCTATTTATCAATTATTGGGAGTTTCTTCGGAAACACCCCTAAATGTAAGTCCATCGCTTTTCCGTGTAAACATAAACTATCGATAAGCATTTTTTCTAATTTTAAAAAGTTTTGTGGAGTTAGATTCCCAGTTGTACTTTGAAACAAAGAATTGGCTTTTATTTTATTAACATCCTCCGCTGAATTAAATGCTTTATAATAAAGCCCTAAACGACTTTCAGTAAAGATAAACCTGTATAACATCATTCTTATTCCATATGTTAAATTAGTCCACCCATAAAGTCCAAAACTACTTTTAGCAAAATTATCCCAGTCTAACATCATTCCTATAGAATAAAATGGTACATTGGATCCCCCATACCATAATTGTATTTGATGTTGAAATCTACCTTTAATGCTGAACACATATGCAGTTGAATATGGAATAAACCCTGATGGCGAAGTGTATGGATATGAAGTGAGAATAAAATAAATCAAATTCTGTGTGCTGTTATATAAAAAGAATATACTGGGTTCAAGAATAGCCAAATTGTCATCACTTATAAATGCATGTGTTAGTTTGCCGGCAACAATAGTACTATCATAATACTGCAAACAAAAACCAGTATCAGTTATAAATACGCTACTTGTGTTTACGTCACAAAAACATGTCTGGTAATCATTGAGAAATATATATAATTCTGGAAATTGAGAGAATACAATTTGGTAATCTGGACTACAATTATCATTAAATATTTCATTTAGGGTTTGACTATACATGTTTATGGAACTCAGTAAGAGAAACACAACGACACTTATATTATTTATTTTCATAAGATTAAAATTTATAAACTACTTGGTATTTGAGTATCTTTTCCATTAAAATATGTAATGAAGATGGATTGTTTCCAGATTTATAGAATTCTAATCTAAAACTATTTAAAGTCTCTACATATCCATTCGTTGTGGGGCCAACCATTGCCCAATCTCCCCATGCAATATCTCTATTAAAGATTCTGTCTCCATCAGTCTGTCCACTAGCCTTAAACCCTGCAGTATTAGCCATGATACTTACCTGCTGATTTGTTAGAGAATATAGTAATTCAAGAAAATCTTTAGCTTGACCGACATTACATCCTCCTAGCACAAATACGCCTCCTTTTTCAACTGAATTAATTAGATCAATTAAGTCAGAAATATACTGTCCTTCTCGCTCTGTCCACTGTCGTGCTGTAATTGATTCATTTTCATATGAACCTGTTTCAGGATTGAAGTATTGAGTATTAAAATATGAATTCTTGTACCACTTGGAATAATAATCGGCGCCACCTTTGTCTAGCATATCAATATACCTACGAAGGTCCACCGATCTAATTTGCATCCCAAAATCACTTGTAACATCAAATTTCGAATCATCTTGTTTTGGAGAAGGTCCTGCAACTATCCCTTCCTCATTACCATGTACTGTAACAACAAGAAAATTTGGTTTTCTGCCAGTTGTCATTGATTCATTTGCAATTGTCCTAGACATTTCAGAAAAAGAACCAACATTAGCTAAATACCATAGACTGTTATCAGAACTAGAACCTTCTACTGAACTTTTGTTTGTAAAGAAATATGAACGCTTATTATTGTCATCATTACTCGCTTCCTCCAACCCATCCAAATCAATATAAGTAACAGGTTTATTCCCGGCGTACTGGTAAGGCGTATAGTGGGGATACTCGTGTTGGAGAGGATCACAAGAGACGAAACGAGCAATCCACGCTGCGTAGAAACGCGCCCCATAATAATACAACCCAGTTTCCTCATCTCGTTCTTTACCTACATACCGATATCGTTTTAGCTGTACTTCTGCTTCATTTGCACCTAATCTGTAGCTGCTGGTTCCGAAAGGGTGATATTCCTCGTAAGAAATTACATTTGCGGATTCGTCTAGTTCTAATGAGGCAGAACCCAAATGGTTATCATATTGATATCGTATTGTAACATCAGGAGTACCAAGTGCTACGCCATTTTCTATGGTTAATGTATCAATTATTGCAAAGCGTTTGCGATCGTCGGCAATGTGGAGGGTTTGGCGTTCGGTTTCGATTACATCACTTATAAATTTACGATAAACTTCGTAACCGTTTATGTAATAACGCTCTTCACGAATGCCACCTTGTTTTAAAACTACTTTACGGGTTCTTTCGCCTCCGGAATCGTAATTATAGTAACTGGTAACTGTTCCACTTACGGTTTTGTTAAGTTTATCGCCAAAATCCCAATCCATTTCTGAGATTCCGGGCATGGTGAGCATATTACCATGCTCATCATATGTGTAAACAGGTTGTCCTTGCTCATCATGTTTTAGCAAACGGTTGGTAGCAGTGTCATAGAAATAATCTCTCGACCATTTGTTCTGACTGCTCATGTTCAGGATATTGCCAAGTTTGTCGTACTCAAACGTTTGGGTATAATTGCTTACATCATTGCTTTGATTGTTGTACGGGATAGAAGACACTATCGCCAAATCTGCTTGTGAAGGAGCAGAATTTAAGCCGCCTTTTTCTCTTCCGGTCGCTTCAATTAACCTGTACAACGCATCATATTCATAAGTAGAAATCGGGTCAATTACCGAATTGTCAAAATAAACAGTTTGTTGTGCATCATCTTCAACTTCAGTAATGTTACCGACAGAATCGTAAGTGTAATTCAAATCCTGTAAAGTTACTTGCCCACTGTTTTTGGTGGTAAGCAATCTTGTAAGGCGGAAATTCTCAGTGTCGTAAGTGTATGCTGTTTTGCTGCCGTTGCCATAGTAAATATCGGTTCTCTGCCCCCTAGCATTATACTCAATATTACTAATATACTCTGTGCTGCCTTGCTTTACTTTTTCCAATAATCCTCCCTTGTTATAAAAATTTGTTATAACAGTGCTGTCGGGTTGCGTTATGGAAATTGGTCTGTTCAAAGCGTCAAAAGTTGTTTGTACTGTGTATATTGTTGACTGCATCACAGGTGTCATACTCCAATTTGGCACCCAAGTGTATGAATCAACAAATTGTTTCTTCAAAGTTAGCAAATTATTTTTAAAGTCGTACAAATCATGAGTAGTTTTTCCATCTTGCGATTTAATTACATAAACTTGTCCGATATTATTTAAAGCAGCACTCGTCCCGTATTGAATTTTTTCAACAGTCTTACTGCTTCCTGTTCCAACTTTTAGATAAGTATCAACCGGCCTTAATAAACATGCCAGTCTATGAAACTTTATCTAAAGTTTATACGTACTATAAACACATTTTTACTCAAACAACCATGTCGATGCACGAAAATATTTTTTACAAGAATTTAGTTCTCAAAGCTCCATTTGGCTACGCTCTACATAAAATAATACTAGACGCCAACGATAATCCCATAGATTACGAGTTTATTGAAGTTAATGAAGCTTTTGAGGAGATGACAGGCTTGAAAGCAATAGACATTTGCGGCAAAAAAGTGTCCGAAGTATTACCCGGTATTCTTAAAAGTGAATTTAACTGGATTGAGTTTTATGGAGAAGTTGCCTTAACCGAACAAAGCAAGTCATTTGAACAATACTCAGAACCGTTAGATAAAACTTTTTCTATAAAAGTTTCGTCGCCTGAAAAATATAAATTCTGTACAGTTTTTTATGACATTAGCGATAAAATTCAGATTCATAAGGAATTAAAGCAAAGCGAACAACGCAATCGTCTCCTTACCGATTTAACATTTGAAGGCATTTTAATTCACAAAAATGGTATTGTTCAGGATTACAACTTGTCGTTAACCAAAATGACAGGCTACATAAATGAAGACCTTCGTGGCAAAAATATATTTGACTTCATTTTAAAAGAAGACTTGTCTATTGCAAAAGAAATGATTGTAAAAGAAATTGCACAACCTTATAGGGTTAGAGCTCTGAAAAAAGATGGAACAACTTTTCCTGTCGAGATAGAGGCAATGAATATCAAAACAGATGATGACATCATAAGAGTTGTTGCTGTTAGGGATATTTCCGATCGAATTGCTGCTGAGAAAAAAGCCAAAGAAGCCCACGAAAGGATGTTAGCAATATTTGACTCCATAGACGAGCCAATTTATGTAGCCGACATGCAAACCTACGAAATATTGTACGCGAATAAAGCTATCAAAACAGAGTTTGGTGATCCTACAAATAAAAAGTGCTATCAGTACAAACACAATCTAGACAAACCATGCGATTTTTGTTCAAACGATATTGTTAGTAAAGACCCTGACACTCCATATATTTGGGAACAATACTACAAAACCACCGAAAAATGGTATAGGTGTATTGACAAAGCCATTCCTTGGCCGGATGGAAGAACGGTTAGATATCAAATGTCTATTGATATAACCGATATTAAAAAAGCTCATCAGAATTTAAGTGATAATGAAAAAAAATATCGTTTAATATTCGAAAATGCGCCTGTTGGAATTTTCAAATACGGGCATTCTATGTTACTTGACGACACCAACGATGCTTTTGTTAAGATTTTAGGGTCTAAAAAAGAATTACTGATAGGACTTGAAATAAAAAAAATCCCGGATCAAAGAATAGTCAACGCTGTTGAACAATCACTCAAAGGCAAAGAAGTCTTTTTTGAAGGAGAATACACTTCTGCCACTTCAGGAAAAGTTATTCAGGTAAAAGCTCGATTTGCACCTCAATACGATACTGAAAACAAAATAATAGGTGGTATCGCAATTGTGGAAGATATAAGCAGTTTTGTTGAAGCTGTTAAAAGGATAAAACAAAGCGAAGAAAAATACAAAGACCTGATTGACAATTTGGATGATATTATTTTTCAACTTTCCCCCGATGGCGTTTTTACATTTGTATCTCCAAATCGTGAAGATTTCTTAGGATATAGTGTAAGTGATGTTATTGGCAAAAACATCAATACTTTTATTCATCCCGAAGATGCTCAAAAATGCATTGAATTTATCACAAAAATCGCCACTACTAAGAAACCAAACAAAGGTCTTGAGTACCGAGTAAAGCATAAAAGCGGAGTATATAAATGGCAAACATCAAATCTTTCTCCTCAGTTCAACTCATATGGAGAATTATTAGGTTTTACAGGCATTGCTACTGATATAACAGAAAAAATACTTATTCAAAAGAAAGATCAAATAAGAGCACAATTACTAGAATATTCATTAGATAACACTCTAGAAGATTTAATAAAACATGCATTAGATTTAATAGAGCAAATTGCTGAGAGTCCGATAAGTTTTTACAACATCTTGTCCTCTGATGAAAAAACATTTAAGCTTTCTCAGTATTCATCTGCAACACTTGGCAAATTTTGCTCTGCCGAGTCGGTACAACCACACTATCCTGTTGATAAAGCCGGAGTATGGGCAGATTGCATCAGAGAAAGAAAAACTATTGTTCACAACGATTACGAATCGCTCGAAAATAAGAAAGGTTTACCCGAAGGTCATGCCAAAGTTGATCGTGAATTGGTTGCTCCTGTTTTTAGAGATAACAAAATTAAAGCAATTATTGGCATTGGGAATAAATCTACACCTTATACATACGAAGATATCGAGTTAGTCGAGTATCTTGGAGATATTACCTGGGACATTGTCGAAAGAAAGCAAACCCAGGAAAAGCTTACTCAAAGCGAAGAAAAGTATCGTTTGCTTACCGAATCGGCTTCCGATGTTATTTGGGTTTTAAATATTAATAAAAATAAGTTTACTTATATCAGTCCGGCTGTTTTACATTTGAGAGGTTTCACGGCCGAAGAGGCTATGCAACAAACACTCGAAGAAGCAGTCCATAAAGATGATTTCATAAAGATAGAAAACTTATTGAAAGAAAAAATACCTGAATTTATTAAAAATCCGGATGTTGCAGAACCAACAATTTTTGAGATCCAACAACCGCATAATGATGGCAGGTATATCTGGGTTGAAACATCAACAAAAGTTCGTTTTAACAAACAGGGTGATATCGAAATTGTTGGGATTAGCCGAAATGTTGAAGAACGCAAACGCATGGAACTAGAGCTTATTGCAGCAAAAGAACAAGCAGAGGCTGCAAGTAAAGCAAAATCGGAGTTTCTTGCCAATATGTCGCACGAAATACGAACTCCTTTAAATGGGGTTATTGGTTTTACCGATTTACTTATCAGAACGCCACTAAACGAAACCCAAAAGCTTTATACAGACAATATAAATGTTTCCGCTCAATCACTTTTAGGAATAATCAGCGACATTCTTGATTTTTCCAAAATCGAAGCAGGAAAAATGGAGTTAAATCCAATTAAATTTGACTTAATTAAACTGATTGAGGAAACGATTGAAATTATTAGATTTCATGCAACCAAAAAAGGCATCGAACTTCTTCTGAATATTTCTAATAAAACTCCGCGGTTTATTGTAGCTGATCCAATACGATTAAAGCAAGTTCTAATTAACCTCTTGGGAAATGGAATAAAATTCACAGAAAATGGCGAAGTAGAGTTGTCTATTGATTTTACAAAATCAAACAAAGCAGAGGGAAAATTAAATTTTTCGATTAGAGATACCGGAATTGGAATTGCAGAAAACGAAAAAGATAGATTATTTAAAGCTTTTAGCCAAGCAGACACGTCCACAACCCGAAAATATGGCGGTACAGGATTGGGTTTAATAATCTCTAATATTCTTGTTGAATATATGGGTGGCAAAATAGATTTCACTAGTATTCCTGATGAAGGTTCTGAGTTCTTTTTTAGCATTAAAACAGACTATTTTGATGAGCCTCGGAAAGACAGCCAGCTCAACAAGAGCATTAAATCTGTTCTTGTAATTGATGATAACGCAAGAAACAGAATGATTTTACACGAAATGTTTAACAATTGGGGGGGAGTTCAATTTGTCGAAACCGAAAGTGGCATAAAAGCCTTAGAGGAATTAGAAAAAAAGACTGATTTTAGCTTAATAATTGTAGATTATAATATGCCTATTCTTAATGGTATTGATACAATCAGGCTAATCAGAAACAAACTTGGTTTAAAAAAGGAAAACCACCCAATTATTTTACTGCATAGTTCTTCCGAAGATGAAAATCTCATTAGAGAAAGTAAAGAGCTTGGTGTATTGTTTAGGTTGGTTAAACCTGTTAAATCTGATGAATTGCTGGACTATTTGAACAATATTGAATTAAAAACTGTTACAGAAAAAAGTATTGCAGCTAACAATCATGAAAACATAGAAGCGACAATGTTAGAAAAAGATGTCAAAATTCTGATAGTTGAAGATGTAGATTTAAACATGATGTATTTAGAATCGTTGTTGTGCGAATATGTTCCAAATTGTAGTATTATTAAGGCGGAGAATGGCAAAATCGCAATAGACAAAGCTACAGAATTAAAACCCGATATCATTCTTATGGATATACAAATGCCCGAAATGGATGGTATTGAGGCGACTAAAGAAATAAGAAAGAATAATAAAACTATCCCAATAATTGCCTTAAGTGCAGGAGTTATTAAAGACGAAAAAGAAAAATGTTTCGAAGCAGGCATGAATGATTTTGTCGGCAAACCAATTCAAAAAGACGAATTATTAAACAAAATTAAAACTTATACTCAAGGCAATTATATCCAAAATAATTCCACTCAAGAATCTGATAAAAAACACTTTAACGACATTGCTTTTCTAGAACGTATTAGCTACAACACCGATTTGTTTAATCAACTAATTGCAGCAGCAATACCTCAATTCGAAAAACAATTTGGCAAACTCCGAGAATTTAATAAAATTAACGAAGACAATAAAGAAGAATTTGATAGAGCTATTCATTCTCTTAAAGGATCTGCAGCAAATTTAAGTTTAGAAATGATGATAGATCTATGTGTCGAAATAGAGGCAGATTTAAAAGAAAATAAGAACCAAGAATTAAGCTTATCAGTAAAAAAACTATATGACGAATGGCTAAATGCAAAAAGAGTACTAAATCAGTTTGTTGACTAGCAATAGATATACCCTTAAAACCTAAATTAGTCGAGCATCCGTGGCATTTTTTTTCGCCACCAGTGCACTAGTACCTTTTTATCCGTGAATCCGCGACATCCTTTTCATTCGTGCATCCGTGGCATCCTTTTATCCGTGAATCCGTGGCATCCTTTTTTCGCCACTAATGCACTAATATCCTGTTTTAAAACAAAAATCACCCGGCACAATTCCAACTTTGAATGTATCGACTGGTTGTGCATTGTCTGTAAAACGATAAACAACGCCCCGTTGAACAAAATCAATTGCATCGGCGACATAAACCTCATTTGTAATTGGATCCACAGCAAGTCCATAGTAACCGCCTATTACAGTCTGATATTGACTCTCGATAAAAATTTCGGGTTCCATTCCGGTAACTACATCCATTGAGTAAACATCTCCATTTAAAAAATATAACCTGTCTCCTGCCCCATTTATCTTTAGCTCGGTTGGATGATCGGTATTTTTAAAATAGATAATTCTTTCAACTTCACGGGTTTTTGCGTCGATCTTAATTAATGCTGCAGTCGAGCTTGTTCCGTTCGATGAATATCCGCCATCAGTAATTGTCCATATTTTACCAAATTTATCTAAAACAAGCGAAGTCGGCTGTTCTTGGACCTCAATCGAATCAATTAGTTTATCGGTTTCTGAATCAATAACCAGAATTTGATTATCGTAACTCCAGCAATTAGTAAAAACATATTTATCATATTGCACCATTTGATCGGTAGAATGGCGATAAAACTGATTATCATTAACTGAGACATCTATACTTCCAATAATCTCCAAACTTTGAGGATTAATAATTGATATTGATTTCCCGTATAAATCTGTAACATAGGCTTTGTCATCACTAATAAAATGAATATAGCGTGGCGATACTAAGCCGGTTATTTTGCCTCGATATTCAAATGTATCGGAATCAATAACATAAATCTTTCCACTATTATTTATTACTATGTATGCTAATCCGTTATGAATAACCATAGATTGCGCTACATCGCCCAATAGAAGAGAATTTGTTTCAAAAAAAACATCATTATGAACCTCCTTACTTTCAATATCATAATAAGAAAGAGAGGCGTTTCCATACATGTAATTCCCCTCGTTAACAATATATAAGCCCTTGAAAGGAGTTTTAATTATTGGTTTTGTATTTACCCAGAGCTCATCGTCTTTCATACATGAAACCAATGACATCAACACTAACACAAAGGATAATATGTAAACGAGTTTTCTCAAATTAAAATTCAAACATTAAACTTAAAACAAAATTTCTCCCTGGCATTGGTCGGTATAAAACAGAGTGATATGTCTCATTAAACAAATTATAAACTTTGATTTCAGCCGAAAAATTCATTTTATCAAACTCATTAAGCCAACCAAAAATAAGATCGTTCATAAAGTACGGATAAAGCCAATCGCGACGAGATACATCATTTGTTGATGTAGTAAATCTTTCGCTGTATGAATTATGCTGATATGACAGATACAACCCCTTATACATTACTCTGCCCAATATATTGCCTGAATGCAAAGGCACATAAACCAATTGCTTACCATAAGATTCATCACCCCAAACCAAAGGATTTCCATAATTTTTTGAGCTTGTTAAAGAGTATGAACCAATAAAAGAAAATCTAAATAAATTTATTTTAAAATCAAGCTTAGCATTGATTTCAAATCCTTGAGAAATGACTTTTTCTATATTTCGTGGCTCCCAATAGCCTCTAAAACTAGGCACCCATAAAATCCAATTCTTAACATTTGAGTGAAATGCCGCTAATTCTGACGAAAAACTAATTTTTTCCGATTTCTTAAGATACTCGATGCCTGTTTCACAGCTTAATCCCTCCTCAGGTAACAAATCAGGATTGCCTCCCGGTTGCCAATACAAATCATGTAAGGATGGAATATTGTAATTTTTAGCCACATTTGCCTTCAAAATCAAATCGTGATCTTTAAAAATTTTGTAATCTATCCCAAAAAATGGAATTAGTGGAATAAACTTAAAATCCACTAAATTTTGTCGTAAAATAAGATTTAGATTAAGTCTGTTTATTGGATTGAGAGAGAGAGTTATAAAAGATGAAAGCTCAGATCGTTCTTTTTCATAGCCAGTACGACCTACTGTATCTTCAGATCTTACAGAATTAAAATTCATATTGGTACCTGCCGAAACTACAAACTTATTACTTAACTCATAGGAATATTTTATGTCGCCTGAATATGTTTGATTTTTACTGATTGAATATATTGCAGGATATAGACCTAAACCGGAAATATTATTCATTAAAGAGTAAATCAAGTTTTTGGTTGAATATCCTCCCAAAACCGACAATTTGGAATTTTCTTTAAATCTGTTCCAACCCAAAACAAGCTTATGATCTGTATCTTGTTGTGAATTGAGATTTGAATTATCGGGACCTTCATAACTAGTTGCACGAGGTATTGTTCTATCAGAATATTGCCCCCAATATTTTACCGATAGCTGATTATTGTGATTTGGTCGAAAATAAATCTCCTGAAGAATTCCATACTTTTTATAATCTGCATTAAAATTTGTATCAATAGGATTTACAATTTCGCCGGTTTCTGCATCTATTTCGCCTATACCACGATTAATAAATGTAAAATCGTTTTCTGAATAACTATGATAAATCCTAGTTCTAATACTGATTTTTTTCCATGCAGCACCAACACACAGATACTCGTCAAAACTATTAAAACTACCAACAGACTGAAGATATTTTAAATTAAACTTATCGTTCCAATTTGCTGTATTTGAGATACTTACAGAACCTCCTAGCCCGCCACTTCCATCTATAATCGAAGCTGTTCCATAATTTAGCGAAATATCATCAATAACATAAATTGGAATTAGTGAAAAATCTACCATACCGGCCATGGGATTTGAAATTTGCAATCCATTCCAAACAACTTTGGTATGCGATGGAGCAGTACCTCGAAACGAAGCAGTTGACAATGCTCCTCTCCCATGATTTTTAATAAATACTGGTGTATTTTCTGATAACAAATCAGATAAAGAAAGATTAATTTTTTGAGCAAGTATAAGAGTATCTATTTTAACAAATTTCATTCCGGCAGATTCTTTTTCAAAGTTCCGCTCAGATCTCACAGTTGCTGATGGTAAAACAAATATTGAGTCAACAATTCCTTGTGATAAACCAATAGCACTAAGACTTAATAAAAACAATATAATGATGGTTATTTGTCTCATCAAATTTTAACAAGTCTTACCATTTGTTGAAAGCCCAGATTGGTAATTCGGGCAAAATACAATCCAGCAGGCAAATTACCAACATCAATAGATTCACCCGACGAGTAATTATTTATCACTTTTACAACTCTACCATGACAATCAAGAATTTCAACAAGATCGGCAGATTCGACACTGACAGCTAAAATACTTTGTACAGGATTAGGATAAATTTTAAGATCATCTTTTACAGAGAAATTAAAAGAAGCACTACTATTAACAGCAAAGGTATTGATTGTTGCACTTTCGGCCATAGCATCAACTATTTCGCAAGTTATACTAACCTCACCCTCACTAATAATATGCAAAACATCCTGCTCATCCACAAAAGCATTTCCTTTTACAACATTCCAGGCAATCTCACGATCATTATTTAGTCGTCCTTTGGAAAAAGTAAATACTTCAAGTTGATATTCGCCAATAATTAATGTGTCGGATAATTCTTTAACCACAATACAATCCTCAATACCATTAATATTAGTGTTTGGTTCTACATCAACAGCTCCTGTAATTTCGGTTGAAATTTCACCAAGCCAACCTAGATTATCCAACATCGCAGTTTGGACTTTAATAAAATGTATTTCATCGAGCTCAATATAATTTCCATCCTGATCTATTGCCCATGAAATATCGAAAGCATCGCCACCTGAATTTTCGACTTCGGCAGTATAAGGGTTGTCGGGAATTATAAACGGTTCTGATCCACGAATTTGATTGTCGGCAAATCCAAATTTCCTCACAGTTGATTTTACAAAAGAGGGAACCGATCTGTCAATTTCGCCACTAATC
Source organism: Bacteroidales bacterium (assembly GCA_016937855.1). Classification (GTDB taxonomy): domain Bacteria; phylum Bacteroidota; class Bacteroidia; order Bacteroidales; family ML635J-15; genus Bact-19. Next base: position 14,922 of record JAFGVU010000010.1, read on the forward strand.
TTTACACCTTGCAATGTATAAAAATCTATGGGAATATCAGGAAATAAATCGTAAAGAGGATAATAAGACTGTTGATGATAAATATTTGCCTCAATAACACCTGAATTTGAGTAATTATCTGTCCAGTTTACATCTTCAGCAATTTCACTATCAGGATTAAAATAAGTTACTTCGTAGTCTTTGATTGTTGAAGAAAAAAAGTAATCACTTGGCGCCAACAAATACCAATGATCATCGGGCAACCCATTATTATTTTCATCTTTCATTACATAAACAACTGCTGGTTCGGCAGCCAATCCATTCGAGTTACCAAATATTGTAAAATCTACGCCAAAAGGATTATCGGGGTGATTTTGCACAGGATTTTGAAATTTAAAAACCACATATCCGCCAAAAGCTCCCAATGATAAAGTGCCATTTGTTACACCAATAATGCTTTCGGCAGAGCTTGCATCGCCCCAAGGAGTAGAGTTTATATATTGTCCCGGTGCTGGAACATAATCGAGAACTTCAGAGATATACTGTGCAAAAATACTACACCCGGTAAGCACAGTAATTAAAATTGATAGCAATAATTTTTCCATTTCATTTTTTTTTTAATACATGCTATCAGGAGAATTTGTAAGAATAGATTTGAATTATTCTTGCCTTTCCACCCGAAAGCTATAACACAATCAACCGGCAGGTCTTCTGACTCGTTCCCGTTTAACCGCCTTCCCATCCCCCGGTTGGCGGACAGTGGCATAAGGTTAAACATTTTATGGAACTTACAGCTACGGGGATAGTTCCTGATTTACACAGGATTCCCTTTTAATCTGTTAAGAACCGATCTTGATGCAAAAGTAAAAAGAAAATAGAAAAAACGATTATTAATTGCTAATTTATTTCATTCTTATAAATGAACAATTGAAATATTAAAAATGCTCATACTTATTTGGACAAAAGAATTACAATAAATATGCTATTTTTACGAGTCTGAAGGACTCAATTATTTTAACCCAGAAAGAACAACGTGAAGTCTGGGTTAAAACAAACGACAAAATCTGTTTTGGCGTGCATTTTTGGTGCGATAGCAATCCAAAAAGCATGACAAAATCAATCATAAGCACAAAAAAATTGCAATATCAAATCAGTCATTTGGATTCAAAATTAGTAATACAATTGACTTGTTATACTGAAAAACAGTTAGCCTCTGATGAATATAAAAAATCAGACCCCTCATCGAACTTAGTTAATTTATTTATTAACAGAATCTGAATTAAGGAATTTTCTTATTTTTGCAAGATGAATTTGCAGGAAAGTCCAAATATTGATTTTTACAAAAGTCTTATTCAAGACAAAACAACTATGCACTCACATTTTGTGTTTGTGAAAGGCAGTGAGTTTGAGTCAAACCCTGTTTCTATGACTCGCATTTCGAAAAAAATATGTGCTCTTGCAAATTCGGGTGGAGCAAAAGTTATTTTTGGAATTTATCCTAAGCGAAATCGCGCAGATCATTTTGATTTTGTAACAGACTTTAACAAAAGTATTGATTGGATAAAACACGAAATACAATCACAAATTGATGCTCCAATTAAAGATTTGGATATAAAATGTATCGAAATAGAACCCGGAAAATTCATTTTCGAATTCGACATTCCTGCAAATAACGGTCAACCTCACATGTTTAGCGACTACAAATACTACAAATGGCAAAAATCAAAAGCAGTAGCATTAGATGAATCCGAAGTAAGAATGCTTTATGGCAAACTAAGCGCCTGTGAGTTAGAGTTTCTGGGAGTTTATAATACTAATGGACTTCCTGTTTTAAGTGCCGGCAAATACTCATCTATGAGTTTTTACCCTAAGTTTTTAATCAGGAACGCGGGAAATATAGTTGAAAAAGACTATAAAATCGAAATATCTTTTCCTGCTAAACTGCACGAAGAAAGTTTTCAGCCTTTGAAAGCACTTTTTATTAGACACGACGGTTCACATGTTGTTTTCGGACAAAAAGGCAACAATCCTTTATTCCAACAGGAAATTTCTACTATGATTGAAGCTAAAATAGCAGTTAACGCCGAAAATATCGACACATTCCTAAAGGACTATATAAACATTACACTATATTTTAGTAACGGAATTAAAAAGCATAGTCTTAAATTAAGCGATACTCTTACCTATAACGGAAAACAATTAAGTAAGACGGATTTTACTAATATCAAGACCATAACAATGAGTTTGTAGTTACCAAATTCCTGATTTCAACCAAATTTATTTGATAGTATTCCGCAGATTTTACATTTTTTCGTACGAATAAATGTGTTTTGACACACTTTTTCGTACGAATAATTGTTAATCTTTACACTTTTTCGAAGGAAAAGTAGGATTCAAAAGTAATATGCTTATTATAATTTTTAAACTTTTTTTTTTTCTTTTTTCAATATGAATTTTTGAGTTTCTCGAAAATTCACCTTATTCTTTTTATTTTTTCTTGATTTTCAACTTTTGTCCAATCTGCAGAGATGAAGGATTTGTGATACCATTATTTTTCATAATATCTTCGGATGTAATCCCGGGATATTTTGATGCAATAATTGATGGATTATCGCCTGCTTTAACAGTATAATACTCCCAATCTGGATCCAGTTTTTGTTCTGCAGGGCCTGTACAAGTCATATCTACACCTGCAAGTCGTTGCTTTTCCTCAAAAGTAAGATTATTCACATTACTATAAGTTGAGACAAGAGCTTCTTTTACATAAACTTTTAAAACTTGTCCAACATTTAAACTATATGAGCCCATGCCATTCCAAGCCATTATTTCGGCAGTTTTAACACCATACCACGAAGCTATTAAGCTCACGGCATCTCCAGATTTAACTGTATAATTTAATTCAACTGTACCTTCGGGTTGCTCGGCCGGAATACTTGGTTCAACATATTCTTTATAAATATCGGCATTACGATATCTATACTTTGCCATTAAACTGTCGTTCCACTCCCGTGTATAAAACTCATCCGGCAAACGATTTGAAAACAAATAACGTGAAACATAATATGGTGCATCATGAAAACGCTCGATTACCAATCCGGCATGACTAGCAGAATGTATAACATAAAAAGAATCTTCTGTTTTCTCTATTACCATCATCACGTGACCAATTGTATTATCGTAAGCCGCCCGTGTTTTTATATAAACTAAGTCACCGGGTTGCAAACTATCAATAGGCACTACTGTTCCCATAATACTAGTTTCGTTTGGTATCCGAGGCAAAGGCAGGTTAAAATGACGATGAATATGAAAAATAAAACCACTACAATCAAATCCGGCAGGAGTAATTCCACCATATCTATATTTTAATCCTACAAATGTTTTTCCGTAATCGATAATAGAATCTATCAATCTCGTTCTAATTTCACCAACAGAATCTAAGCTTGCATATCTAATTTCACGCAAGGAATCAACTTCTCGTTTTAAAGATACCGAATCGTTAAAGGCTTTTAAAGCTATTGAATCCAATATTGGCTCAGTTTTGTCAAAAATAATAGAATCTTGAGTTTCGGATACAGGAATTGTATCTTGCTGCGAAAACAAAGATTTTGCAACAATTAGCAAAACAATGAGTAGTTGTAAATGGAATAATCGTTTCAAATTTTATTTCATTTTAGTTCAGACTGCAAATATAAAAATAAAAGTAATTGTTTTTAACACCGATGTATTTTCAATTATTAACAGTCTAGATTAGGATTAGATAGAAGCCTCCCTAACTTCGAGTGGCGTCGAACTTCAGTTACGTCGAAATGCGCATAAACAGTTGTGCTTCTAATTGATGTACGTTTAATTACTAATCAGTAAACTTTTTTCAAACCGAGTTGCAAACATATATCGAATCTTCCAATAATCGTACTGACTAAAAGAGTTAACAACCACACCTTTGCTTGTGGCATGTATCATTTTAAAATCATCGCCCGAAGAACTTATAACCAAAGCCACATGACCAATTTCGCTAGAACTGATATTACTCCCTTTAAAATAAACAATGTCACCCGGTTTAATATTCTTAACATCCACTTTTTTACTAATTGCAGCCATATCGGCAGGCATTCGAGGAATTTTCACCCCAAAATGAGCATAAACATGCTGCACAAATCCGCTGCAATCAAAACCGGCAGGTGTTGTTCCTCCCCATTTATACGGAGTTCCTTCGAGAGAGTGTGCATATTTTATAACAGATGATATCAGTTCTTGCTCATCAGCAATATTAACATTCGTCTTAACCGGCTTAGAGCTATGATCAATAACCAATTCGGAATTTCCGTCAACAGAATAAACGACTTCCTCACTTATATAAGTTCTTTTGGTGCAAGAAAAAAAAATTAGCACCAAAGAAAAAACTATGATTAAATACTTTCGCATATAATTGTAATTTGAAAATTCAAATTTACATCCAATGATAAACTAAAAACACTACCATTTTGCATTTTTTTAACCAAGTGATTGTTAAAAATTTGAAATCACAAAAATTCTCTTAATTTTGCAATATACTTTAAAATAAAGAATGAAGTTTTTAGAATTCATAAGTTTCAGATTCTTAGTAGCAATTTTTGCTTTGACTCCTTTTTGGAAACTATATTTGATTAGTGATTTCCTTTATTTTATTTTATATCATGTTTTTGGTTACCGTAAGCAAGTTGTATTTTCTAATTTAGAACAATGTTTTCCCGACAAATCTAAAGAAGAATTATCATTGATAGCAAAGAAATTTTACAAACACTTATCTGACATAACATTAGAGTCTGTTAAGGGCATGAGCATCAGTACAAAATCTCTCCAAAAACGCTATACAATTAAAAATGTAGAAATCGCCGACAAGTATTTTGATGAAGGCAAATCTATTCTGTGTTTAACAAGTCATTACGGGAACTGGGAATATGGAATTTTAGCTACTGATAAGCCGATAAAACATCAGGCAATAGCATTATATTTACCCTTAAGCAATAAACATAGTGAAAAATACGGATTAAAGAGGCGCAAACGTTTTGGGATGCAGATGGTAGCTGTTCAGGAGACCAAATCTATTTTTAATCCTCCGCCCACTTCGCCTGTTGCTGTAATTATGGCTGCCGATCAAAGCCCATCAAATATTGAAAGAGCAATATGGACAAAATTTTTAGGAATTGAAACAGCATGTTTGCATGGTCCTGAAGCCTATGCAAAAAAAACAAATATGCCAGTTTTATACCTAAAGATTTCAAAGCCAAAACGAGGATATTATTGTCTCGAATTCGAAGAATTGATAAAAAATCCCGAAAAATGCAAACCAAATGAAATTACAAACGTATATTTCAGTCGTTTAGAGCAAGATATATTTAACCAACCTGAGTATTGGCTTTGGTCACACAGAAGGTGGAAACATAAAAAAACTAATAATTAACATGGCAAAACTAAAGATTTTTGAGTTTAACGATTTTAGAACAAACTGTTACATTTTATTTGATGACTCTTATGAGGCAATAATAATTGATGGAGCTGCTAATTCGCATTCTGAGTTAAAACAGATCCACGATTTTCTCAACGAGAATCATCTAATTCCAAAATATTTAATTAATACACACGGACATTTAGACCATATTTGTGGAAATTATTATTTAGAATCGCACTTGAGAATACCAATTTTGATGCATAAAGATGATGATTTCTTTTTGGATAATGCATTGCAATTAGCTAAACAATTTGGTTATGCAATAGAACAACCGCCAAAACCGGATAAATATATAAAAGATCACGACATAATAAAATTTGGAGATTCGGAATTAGAGGTAATCTGCATACCCGGACACACTCCCGGAAGTATTGCACTATATAGTGCCGAAGATAAATTTGTTATTACCGGCGATGCTCTATTTCTAGAGAGTATTGGGCGAACAGATTTACCTTTAGGAAATTATGATCAATTAATGAATAGCATTTTGAAAAGACTTTTTACACTACCCGACGAAACAGTTGTGTACCCCGGACATGGTCCTGACACAACAATCGGAGATGAAAAAAAGTATAATCCGTTTTTTAGTTAAGACATCTCGATACTATTGTTAAAAACCTCGTTTGCAAACGAAGATTATTATCAAAACACCTAATTGAATATTTGGTATTCTGATGTTATAAAACTTAATTAGAATATTTGTCTTTAATAACAAATATTTAACTCAAATTAGTTTACTTTGTCAAAAAAAACACAGATATGAAAAAGTTAGTTTTTAGCTTTATTTTATGCTTGGCATTATCACTCAGTGCATTTACCCAGTACCACCGACAAGAATCATCTCTATTTTTCCCCGATATTGATGAGTATAAAACTCTAAAATGTGATTTTCACATACATACTGCTTTCTCCGACGGACAAGTTTGGCCGGACTATAGGGTTACTGAAGCGATTATGGATGGTTTAGATGTTATTGCTATTACCGACCATATTGAATACACACCTCACGAAGAATATATAAAAGGTGATTTTAACAGTTCGTTTGAAATTGCAAAGCAGGAGGGCGAAAAATACGGCATTTTAGTAATTAAAGGTGCCGAAATTACACGAAGTATGCCTCCCGGACACTTAAACGCAATTTTCATAAAAGACGCAAATGCACTTGATGTCGAAAATGTTGAAGATGCAGTTGAAGAAGCATACAACCAAGGAGCTTTTATTTTTTGGAATCATCCATGTTGGAAAGCACAACAACCCGACACCGTAAAATGGTTTGACATTCACACAAAACTTTTCGAAAAAGGTTTTATCCATGGAATAGAAGTTGTAAATTTTAGTGATTTCTGTCCCGAAGCATGGCAATGGGCACTTGAAAAAGACTTATGCATTTTATCAAATTCAGATATTCATTCAACTACTGCAATGAGTAAATTTGTACAACACCGCCCTATTACTTTAGTGTTTGCAAAGGATATATCGGAGAAATCCGTTAGAGATGCTCTCGACAAAAAACGAACTATTCTGTTTTATAACGAAACCCTATATGGGACAAAAGAATTATTAAGCAAACTGCTTGAGTCATCATTAGTTATCAATAAGCGATATGATAAGGAACAGAATATTGTAATCTTTGACATATCAAATCTCTCTTCAGCACCAGTTATTATGTACAGGCACAAAGATTTGCCACCTCGATCGGTGCCCGGCAAACTTCAAATTCCGGCAAAATCAAATATACATTTTCATGTTGACCTCAATAAAGTTGAAAGTAAAAGCGTTTGGTTTACAATCGGAAATTACATCTACGATGTTGATAAAAACTTAGAATTTGAACTTAAATTAAAATAAATGAATACTGCATTAATAACAGGAGCAACTAGCGGAATCGGTTATGCAAGTGTTGAAAAATTCATTTCAAAAGGATGGCATGTTATTGCTACAGGTCGCAACTCTGAAAAACTAAAAAAACTAAAAAATATTGGTGCAGAAACTTTTCAACTCGATGTTACTAACCAACAGGATATCAACAGTTTAATAACACACCTTGTTAATAAAAGTATTAACATAGACGTTCTTGTTAATAACGCAGGTTTTGGACAATTCGGGACCATTGAGGAAACCTCAGACGAAAAAGCACGAGCACAATTCGACACAAATGTTTTTGGATTAGCTGCAATGATCAGAGCTATTTTGCCAATGATGCGAAAAAATTGTTCGGGCAGAATAGTTAATATTTCATCCGCAGCCGGATTAACATCAATGCCCGGAGGTGGATGGTATGCGGCCAGTAAATTCGCGGTAGAAGCTATATCGGATGCATTAAGATGGGAAACAAAAAAACTAGGTATTAAGATAGTACTCATCGAACCGGGTCCGATAAAAACAAGTTTTGCCGAAACAGTTAATACAAGTGTTGTAATTCCCGAAAACTCACCATACGGAACATTAGTAAAAGACCTAACACAAAGCACCAAAGGAATAAAAGGAGGAACTGTGGAAAACTGTGCTAAAATAATCTATAGAGCTTCAACAACAAAACGTCCACGCAATCGATATTTAGTTACCAAAGAAGCAAAACTCATTAAAATATTATTAACAATCTTGCCCCCAAAACTTATAGATTATTTTGTAATTAAAATGTTTGTACCTGCACTCGAAAGGAATTGCAAGCGATAGCTTTTAACACCGCGGATAAACGAGGGTTCTTAACAATTTTATTCATTTTATCTACATTGTATTTACTATCCTTTTGGTTCGACAATTTTTTTCTGGCACTTTAGCTAATAATAAACTAACAACACCATTAAATAATCTTAATAAGTTGTTGAAATAAATAAGCATAGTTGTTAATTTCACATTTATTAACAAAAACTTTATTAACAATCATTTAATAAAGTCTTCATACTTGCATAAAATGTAATCGTTAATAAGTTTTTAAAATAATCTTGTTATAAAATTGGTATTTAGGATAAAAAGCAGTTATTTCGCACCCGAAATTAAAAATTATAATTATGAAAAATATTTTTTTAGTAATAACATTGGCCTCAATAATTTCAGTTTTTATGTGGTCATGCAAATCTCAAAAAGAAGTGGAAAATAAAAAAATCGAATTAACAAGTCAGGTTGACTCTGCAAGCTATGCTATTGGAATGCAGATAGGTCAAAATTTTGTTCAGCAGGGTTTGGACACTGTTATGAATGTAGAATTAATTCTTGCTGGAATTAAAGATCAGATTGCAAAAGAAGCTCAAATAGATATTGCTGAGACAGACAAAATAGTGCAGGAATTCTTTAGTGAAATGCAAAAAGCTCAGTCAGGTGGAAAAATTTCTGAAGGCGAAGCATTTTTAACAGAAAATGGCAAACGTCCTGAAGTTACGACAACAGCAAGTGGATTACAATACGAAGTAATGGAAATGGGTGATGGTGCAAAACCAACTGCAAGTTCAACAGTAAAAGTTCATTACAGAGGAACATTATTAGACGGAACAGTATTTGACAGCTCATACGACAGAGGAGAGCCTATCTCATTCCCTCTTAATGGAGTTATCAGAGGTTGGACCGAAGGTCTGCAACTAATGCCTGTTGGATCAAAATTCAAATTTTACATCCCATACGACCTTGCATACGGAGAAAGAGGTGCAGGTCAGGTAATTGGTCCATATGAGACACTGATATTTGAGGTTGAATTACTCAACATCGAAAAATAATTTTTTATTTAACCGAAGTTTTACTTCGGTTTTTTTTTGTCAAAAATAAAATAAGTGTAACCTAAATAATAGCTAAAATGAAAAACAAAAGTCTTATTTCGATTAACGACTTCTCAAAAGAAGAGTATTTTAAAATTTTAGATTTGGCCGAAGAGTTTCAAAAAAATCCAAATCAAAAACTACTAGAAAATCATGTTGTTGCATCTTTGTTTTTTGAGCCATCGACTCGAACACGCTTAAGTTTTGAGACGGCAGTACAAAGGCTTGGCGGCAGAGTTATCGGGTTTAGTGAAGCAAGTAGCACGAGTGTTTCAAAAGGAGAGTCTCTAAAAGACACAATTCTTACGGTTAGCAGATATGCCGATCTGATTATCATGCGACACCCAATTGAAGGTAGTGCTCGCCATGCATCAGTAGTATCAGACAAACCAATAATAAATGCAGGTGACGGATCAAATCAGCACCCTACTCAGTGCTTGCTCGACCTTTACTCAATTAGAAAAACTCAGGGCACACTCGAAAACCTAAATCTTTTTTTAGTAGGTGACTTGAAATACGGACGAACTGTACACTCGCTACTTCAGGCTATGGCACAATTTAACCCTGTTTTTAATTTCGTTTCACCTCCAAGCCTTAGAATGCCACAAGAATACAAAGATCATCTCGATGAATTGGGCATTAAATATTACGAACACGATCAACTTGACGAAAATATAAATCATGCCGACATTATTTATGTTACACGTGTACAAAAGGAAAGATTCTCCGACCCAATGGATTACGAAAAAGTAAAAAATGCATATATCCTAAAAAACAAAATGCTAGAAAACACTAAGCCAAATTTAAAAATATTGCACCCACTACCAAGAGTAAACGAAATTAATACCGATGTCGATACCAACGAAAAAGCATATTATTTCGATCAGGCTGAAAACGGTGTTTACACTCGTATGGCAATTATGGCACTAATGTTGGGTATTAAATAATTTTATTAACGATTAATTTATTAAAACATGAAAAGTGAATTAACAGTAAAAGCAATTGAGAACGGTACAGTTATCGACCATATACAAGCCGAAAATTTATATAAAATCATATCTATTATTGGGATAGAAAATATTGACACAGAAGTATTTATTGGAAATAATCTCGACAGTAAAAAGTATGGCAAAAAAGCTATTATTAAAATTGCTGATAAATTCCCATCAATGGACGATGTAAACAAAATTGCCTTAATTGATCCAAATGCAGTGATTAACATTATTAAAGATTATAAGGTCGTTGACAAACAACAGGTTGAGCTTCCAAACACTATTAAAAAGTTTGTCAAATGCATAAATCCAAAGTGCATAACAAACCACGATGATGTTGAAACTGATTTTAAAGTTGTAAAAAAAGATGGTAAAATCGGTTTAAAATGTTATTATTGTGAAAAAGTTACAGGACAAAACAACATTGAGGTTATAAAATAGTTTTATTTAGATAAACAATTTATTATGGTTAAATTATCAACAGCAGTAATTATTAGTTTATTGTTGACAATAAATTTGGCAGCACAAAAAACAACTAATATCGTGGAAAACAACAACAAGTTTGCATTTGAGCTTTTTGCTGAGCTTTCGAGAGAGGATACTACTAACATTTTTATTAGTCCGATTAGTATCTCAACTGCATTATCTATGACTTATGATGGTGCAAAAGGCAAAACTGCAAAAGAAATGAGACAAACTCTTGGTTTTACAAAAGATCAGGACGATTCTCATAAAGAGTTTACCGAGTTATTACTGCACTACCGTAATAATGAAAATTCAATTTTTACAATTGTCAATGCTGCGTTTGCCCAAGAAAAATACACATTTCTTGAAAGCTA
>JAFGVU010000011.1 GCA_016937855.1 Bacteroidales bacterium
TGGACACTGGACAGGAGCGGAAAGCAGATTAAACAGACCAGTAAAAAACAAATTTGGATCTAAAGAATATGCTTTCGAAGAATTGATTGCAGAGATTAACTCAGCCTTTATTTTGGCTGTTCTAGGTTATGAAAGCAGAATAACTGACAATGTTACATATATTGATAATTGGCTGCAAGTGATGAAAGATGATAAAAAATTTGTAGTCTCGGCAGCCTCTCAAGCTCAAGCAGCAGCAGATTATATCTTACAGGCTGCAAATATGAAAGAAATAGCAGCCTGACTACTAATGAGTTTTCTTGCCGGCAAACGGGAAGAAAATTCGCTTCACCCAGACCAACGCTGCCACCTTCACCCGAACCTGTGGCATTTTCTTCCCGTTTGCAAGATAGGAGCTTCGCAGATTTTGATGCCTCACCGCTATCCACACACAGTGTAATTCTCCTACAAATAGCCAAAACACTCATAATACAAATAAGGTGGGTGATGCGGTGAGTTAATATAAATAATTAGAAAGAATAGAATCGAATTATTTTATATTCAACGTTTTTAAATTATTAGTGATTTACTTTAGCATGAAAAGTGCATCAATATTAGTATTTAAACGCTTTATAACATATACTCAAATCATACTTATACAAAGCTTATATCTTCCTTAATGTTAACTCTTACCTGACTGTTATTGAACATAAAAATATCTCAATCATATCTTTAAAGGAAAATAGTTTAAAATACTAACGTTTAAGTTAATTTTATTGAAAATTGAGATTTTCTCGTTGCTATATTGGCAGAAACTAAAAATTATGACAAAACTAAAAATCTTATCAAAATTGGAAATGTATCAGGAGAATATAATTGCAGTTAAATATGTTGACGGAAAACGCAATTATGAATCATGCGGTGGAGTTGCCGGTATTCAGGATTATATTACCAAGGATATTAAAAGAATTCAATACCTAAAGATCTGTTGGAATTGTGGCTCCCCCTATGAAAGCAATAAGTACAATTCATTTGCATGCAGTACCAAATGCAAGCAAAACCTGATTTATAAATTTAACAGAGGATTAAAACCACCGGTTAAAATGGAATTATATATGAAAGCTAAAAAAATTGAAGAGCTAAAGAAATTATACAATTACTTATAAATAGGGGCTGCTAAACCTTTAGCTCGGCGTAGCCAAAAAGGCGGGCTTGTCACAAACTTACAGACAATTATAAATAACTGCAATTTTAACAAAGCTTTTTGCAAAATTGTTTATGTATCTAAAAAAAACTCAGGTTAATGAACTAGAGGTTGATCATAAGTATAAGCCTTTTTTACTAAGTTTTATAATCCCCAGCACTTAATCATTCTCAAAACATATCTAAACAAGTGACATTAAAAGTGATAAGTGCTTTTAAGCAGACTCTAGATAAATACTCATTTAACCCCAATATGGTGGTATTTGAAGCGGTTGTCCTAAGTAGTCTGAACTATTCTCAAATCTAATAATCATGTATTTTTTGCTAGTATTTAACATTATTGTTGGGTAGTTCTTTTCACTATTTGCTGTAATCAACAACAATTCCGGCGGATTATCTCTCGTGGAATACTCAGCTATAAATTGTGTGAATTTTTCAATCTCATCACTGTTCCCAGAGATATATTCAAAACGCTTATTGACAAAAGACCTTAAACTCCATAAATCATAAATAGGAATAATATCATTTACTATCGTTTCTAAAAGAGCATCCGTATAAAGCAGTGTATTTTGTACATTTTTCATAAATATCAATTTTCGTCATTGTACAGATAAACTTACGCCAGTATCTCACCAAAAGAAAACTCTCCCAGATAATTATTACTCGAAATTTGAATAAAAAATCTGCATGACAATTTCATATCAAATTTATTGATCAACTGATTCTACAGTTGATAAAATCTTATCAAATTCCACTAAAAATTCCGCTATATTTTCTGTCTCACAATACGACACAATTGAAAAGATGTTACCGTCAGGAGTTGACAAAATGTGCATATTAATAACAAAGTCTTGGACATTTGAGTCCTCATCAATTACTTGACCACTGCCAACCTGTTTTACAAAACTGACATCATAATTATTAAAACTACTGGTATTATCCTCCCAAGAGATATTTTCGAATATATTTGATAAAAACAATAATGACTCAGCAACCAGAGTATCTCCAGGCGCATTAGAATCAGGATTAGGACACGGAATTAATACTGCACCAGAAAAATAGGTATTATTATTCTGATGAAATTCTAATAAACCATCTACATCATTTACAGCCCAAGTATCTATGGGAATACTCAAAACAATAGAAGCTGTACCTTGCGTAGGAAAATTGAAGACTTCCTGTGAAAATAAAATACCATGACTCACTATCACAAGTGTTAAAATGCATATTACTCTTTTCATACTATAATGATTTGTTTATTTAATTACAAAATTAATAAAATGATTTACAATAACTAACCTAATGCCAATTTTTTAAACAAATCTTTTGAGTTGTAAGAATTTCCTATTTTTGACCAATTATAAAATTAAACTACCAATAAAATATTTATGAAAATATGCTATCATTCTGATGTTGTATTATTATTTCAACTTGGTATGCTACCGGATAAAATCCTTAAACAAATTCCTTCGAGCACATTGCACAACTGGAAAAAGCGAGACCTGAAAAAATTGTTTGGTTTGGAGTATGTGCACGATTTTGACGACCGTTTAGCATTGGTGAGACAGATTTTGGCAGTGAGAGAGCTTTTACAAGCCGCAAAAGCACTGTATCGAATTTATGCAACGTATCACGCCATTTTGCAAACCGTAAAAAACAAAAGAAGGATCTTGTTTAACTCTCGCGAAATGATAATTGATACAATCGAAAAGACCAAAGATGTTCTGGGGTTGAATAGAGCATTAAAGGCTTTCGGAATTTCCTATCAACAGTTTTATGCCTGGAGGAGAAAAGTAAACTGCAATTTATCGCCAGTGGTTTTGTGCCGAAAATTAAATCCAAAACAAATAACTGAGCCAGAATTGAAATCAATTAACGATTATCTTGATGCACCGGAATACCGGAATTGGAGCCTGGTTTCGGTGTATTACAAAATGTTGAGGGATAAATCTGCGTTTTTAAGTTTAACGAGTTTTTATAAGTACGCCAACTTGCTAATGCCTAACCGACCAACAAAAAAGAAGATTAGAAAGACCAAGGGATTACGGGCAGATGCTCCAAAAAAGATCTTGCACATGGACGTTACAATTTTTAAACCTTTGGATAATACAAAAGTTTATCTTTATTTTCTGGTTGATAACTTTTCACGCTATATAATTAATTGGAAAGCTTCGCTTAAATACTCAGCAGATATAACTTTTGAA
>JAFGVU010000086.1 GCA_016937855.1 Bacteroidales bacterium
CAAAATAAACATAACGGTTTGTCAATCAATGACTTACCGTTTTTTTTGTTGTTTTACAAAAGTGTACATTTGGTTTTATGCCCCTCAATTTGGAGACAATCAAGCTTTGCCATATGCAGCTGTTTTTATTGAAAACACATCATATGGCACAACCACAAATGAAAAAGGTTACTTTGAAATAAAAGATATCCCACAATCAAATTACACGATAATTATTTCTTTTATTGGTTATGATTTATACTCAAAAGAAATAGATATTACAAACACCCCTATAATTGATTTGGGAACAATTGAGCTAGGTAATGGAAGCATAACTTTAAATGAAGTTGTGATAAAGGGTAGTATGAAAAACAGCGAGGCCAAGGCAATAAATATGACAAAAATGTCCCCACAGATTGTTAATATTATTGCAGCCGATGGCGTGGGCAAACTTCCCGATAGAAATGCAGCAGAAGCAGTACAGCGAGTACCTGCAATCATTACAGAGAAAGATCACGGAGAAGGAAGGTATGTTTCTGTTAGAGGAACTCCTCGCGATTGGGCATCATCGCTAATTAATGGAAATAGAATGCCAGTAGCAGATGAAAACGGAGACTCAAGAACTCTTGCTTTTGATGTTTTTCCTTCCGAACTAATAGAATATATTGTTGTAGCAAAAGCATTGACTCCCGATATTGAGGGTGATGCTATTGGCGGAAGCATAAATTTTATTACTAGAACGGCTCCACAAGAAAAGAAACTTGATATAAATCTTGCCACTGGGTATAATAATCAGGCTCAAAAACCACTTTACTCAGGGTCAATTTTATACGGAGATAGATTGTTTAACGACAAGTTTGGTTATTTGATAAGCGCATCGCTTTGGCATAGAAATTATGGAACTGACAATTACCAGGTATTTTATGGCAATTCGCCAGAATATCATGCACTTACAAGATACGAACTTCGAGATTATTCCGGCATAAGAAGCACTGCAGGTTTAAATATTTCTGCGGAATACAAACTTTCTGATGAATCTGTGGTCTATGGTAAATTTATATATGGTGGAATGAAAGACGACGAAACAAATCGAAAAATGCAATACTGGTGGGCTCGTGGCTCGGGCATGGCTGTTTCGGTGCAAAACATACATAATATAATGAACTCTCGTTTGATAGGTGGAGAATTTGGTGCAGATTTAAAAATTAATCAAAAACTAAAGCTCAACTTTAAAATCTGCACTTACGACAATAAATTTGCTTATGGGAATGTCCCATATAAGAAAGACAACCAAAATCTATTAGACGCAATATTGCCTTCAAATTCAATTGACGATAGAAACGGATATTTCGTTGTTCAATTTGATAAAGACCCTGTAATATATCAGGATTTTACCTTCCTCGACTCTTCTGGCAATACTGTACCCTACATAATAGATACAACAAGTGGCTGGCAATTTCCTCAATCAAGTTTCGACGACAAATTTAGATTTTTGGGAATAGATCACCCCGAAGGATTAGGCGACAATGGAGATAATATATATCCATTACTAAGCGAACCACTTTTAAACCATGATTTTTATCTGGCAAAAGTTTATAGTGAATTAAATACTACTTGGGAAAAAGATCCGCTTGTCAGTCAACTCGACATAAATTATAAACATAATGCTCTGTTAACAATTAAAACCGGAGCTAAAATAAGATTAAAAGAAGGATATAGGCATGTTAGCAGATACGATTGGGTTCAAGATTTTTCAGTATCATCAAATCAAATAAATTACGAAGACTTTGACCTACATGAATTAAACGCAAATGGAGGTTTTTTAAATGAACTTAATGGAAATCATAATGACTTATTTGTTTCATTTCTTAGCCCTACCCAACTTGACAATTTCCTTGATGTAATGGGTGATACTCTTAAAGGAAAAGAAATGGATGAGAAACATGATGAATATTCATTTTACGCAGGATCTCAATATCACTATAACGAAAATGCCGGGGCAGCATATATTATGGGAACATACCAGTTAAATGAGAATTTACAAATTTATGGTGGTGTTAGAGGTGAGAATACGATTTTAAAAATATCATCAATGGGGATGGATAAAGACAGTGTGATTATTCTTATTGACACAACTGATAATGGGATAGTAACTACACAGCTTCCTTACATCTATCCTGTTGACACTACAATTTCATATAGTGCGATATTACCATCTATTCATCTAAAATATCAACCAAACGACAAAACAAATCTACGTTTGGCAATAACCAGAACCTATAGACGACCAAATTTTAATGAAATAAAACCCGGAACCCCAATATATAATGAAACATCACAAGAGTTCATAAGTGGAAACATAAATCTTAGACCAACAATGTCGTGGAATTTTGATATAATGGCCGAGAGTTTTTTCGGCAGTATTGGTATGCTTTCGGCTGGTCTTTTTTATAAACACATTGATAATCATATCTTCCAGACCACACAATTATTACAACAATGGTCGGGTAATTTTAGCTTTAAAGACTTTCAAAACTCAACTGAAAAAACCTATGTTGCAGGAGTTGAGGTTTCGGCAAACCGCAGATTTGACTTTTTGCCAGGCTTTTTTAAAGGATTTGGCGTAAATGCAAACTATACTCATAGCAAATCAGAAATGCGAGTTCCCGGAAGAGAAGTTAAACAACCACTACCCCGACAAGCAAAACATGTTGCTAATTTAGCAATATATTACGAAAATAAAAAAATAACTACTCGACTTGCATTAAACTACAAAAGCGATTATTTACTGCAACTCGATTTAACCGGAGAACCGGACGAAAACGGAGATTTTGCTCTAATGCACAAAGATATGGATTTCGACATCTTTGTAGGACCACAGCTTAGCTTAGATTATAGCTTGCAAATTAGAATAAATAAAAACCTAAACGCTTTTTTGGACATAAACAATATTCTAAACACTCCATTAAGAATTTACAAAGGATCTATTGATAGACCTATAAAAACAGAATTCTACTCATTTAAGGGTTTCATTGGTATTAAATATTCAATAAATTAATTAAAAACAAAAATATGAAAAAGTCAATTACACAAATTATGCTTTCGATTCTAGTGCTACTCATTTCTATCTCAATTTCGGCACAGGAAAAAGAAAATAAAGTTCTAATTATTGGTTGGGACGGAGTTCGTTCTGACTGTCTTGAACTTGCCAATACTCCAAACATGGACAATCTTTTCTCGCAAGGGATATCCACAACTTGGGCACATAATCAAAATGTTACAGTTAGTGGACCAACGTGGTCAACAATATTAACAGGTGTTTGGCAAATAAAACATGGAGTTTCAAATAATTCATATACGAACTCACAATTTAACACTTACCCGTATTTTCCGACAAGAGCAAAGTCAGAAAACTCAGATTTGTATTGTGTGCATATTTGCTCGTGGTCTCCAATGACAGAGAATGTTTACAATCATGGATTTGACAATATGATTGTCCCGACATTTGGTGATGAGTATTGTAGTCTTGCAGCCCAAGCTCAGTTGGCTAATCCTGATTTAGATGTTTTATTTGTCCATTTTGATCAACCCGACGGTGCAGGACATCAATATATGTTTTCACCTACGGCATCAGGGTATATTGACGCAATTGAAAATTGTGATTACTGGACTGGTCAATTACTTCAAGCATTATATAGCAGACCAACTTATGACCAAGAAAACTGGCTAATAATTTCAATGACAGATCATGGAGGAATTGGATTTTCACATGGTGGCGTTACAGTTGATGAAACAAGGGTTTGGATATCATTTGCCAATCCAAGATTTCCTAATTTGGATATCCCTGGCATAGGCGGTTCTCACGCATCAGATACCTTGCCGATGCTTGTTGATATTGCAGTAACTGCTTTAGATCATCTTGACATTGATATTAAATCTGAATGGGATCTTGATGGAAGATCAATGTATGATTTATATGAAAGTCATTTGCTTAATAACATTGACAGCAAGGAAGTCTCGAACTTAATAAACATCTATCCAAACCCTGCTAATGATATATTATTTGTAGAATCGAATTTAACTGAAGTTAAAAATTCTAACATTCAAATAATGGACATAAGCGGAAAAATAATCAAATCTATTATAACTGATAAACGAGAAACAAACATAGATGTCTCTGATATTTCAGAAGGATTATACTTGTTAAAGTTTGACAATGGAAAACAAGTGAAAACAAAGAAAATTCAAATCGTTAAATAACACTTAAATATATTCAGATGAAAAGCTCTATATTAGTTTTGATTTTTGCATTATCATTTACTCCAAGTTTAATTTTTTCGCAATCAAAAGGAAATGCTGTTAAACTAAATGGAACTAATGGAATAATTGATTGTGGTGACATAGATGAACTGGATAATGCATCCGAATTTACAATTGAATTTTGGTTTTATTTAAACTCATGGACAAATTTCTCCGACCTACTCAATAAAGGGAATAATATTATGATAATACAGGGAAATCAAACCGGAAAAATTGGTATTGTATTAGGGACACTGAGTCAGACCTACATCGAAGATAAAATAGTTTTAAACGAATGGACTCATATAGCCCTATCATACGATGGGACAAAAGAGAATTTATGCGAAAGAGTTGATATTTTCATAAATGGAAATAAAGCTAATATATCAGATTCAGAATGTGATATCGCATCTGAAACACCATCGTCTGACCTATCATTAAGAATAGGTAGCGGACACCATGCGCCGGAAAGCAATGACATTATAATTGATGAAGTTAAAGTTTGGAAAACTTCTCACAGCCAAGAACAGATAAGAGAATATATGTGCCAAAAACCAAACACAAATGACGAAGATTTGATAGCATATTACAACTTTGATGAGATTACCGACTTTACTGCTCCTGATTTAAGTCTAAACTCTTACAATGCAAGCCTGATTAATGTTGAGGAAGATGATATTATCTATTCAGATGCCCCGGTTGGAGATATGTCGGAATACATTTACCTTAACGAATGGATAGGTGAAGAAGTTTGTCTTGATGCAGGTGAATATGGCAAAATATGTGTCAACAATATTTCTTTTGGGATTGAAGCAGTATATCTATACCAAATAAACTCTGTTCCTTTCAACTCAGAAGGATTGCTTCCAGCACAGAATAATGATTCGTTTTGGGGAGTATATCTATCTCCAAAACCCGGAGCGAGTGCACCAAAAATGTATTCAATTTCATTCGACTATACAAATCACCAAAGTTTACTTACGAATGAAAACGATCTTATTCTTGCAAGCAGAGCAAGTTCAAGCGTAATAGATTGGTCAGCAATTGATGCTATTATTGACACAGAAGCAAACACTATTATTACCGATTCTATTTGCTTCAACAATCCAGAGTTCTTTCCAGCAATTTTAAATCAAACCTGTGAAAAGCCTCTAAATATAAACTACCAAATAAACAATGATGATGTTTCTTTTACTTGGACATCAAGCAACTCAAATTGGGAGGTCGAATACGGAATATCAGGCTTTGATCTAGGAACAGGAAATAGAGAAACAGTAAGCCAAAACCAAATAGAAATTACTCCTGAAGCCAATACTCTATACGACTTTTATATTCGTTCAAATTGCACCAGCGAAAACAGCATTTGGACTGGCCCATATATATTTTATGGAAATAGATGTTCCGAAATATCAGGTATAACTGTCAGTCAAATTCAAAACAATTCAATTGGAATAGAGTTCGAGGGAGGAAATGCAGATTTGTACAACTTAAAATGGGGACTTTATCCTGTTAATTTAGATTGGGCAATACTTACATCAAATATAAGCCAAAACCCATATACAATAAACGGTGTATTAATTGATAGAACCTATGAATTCTACGTGCAATCTGTATGTGAAGAATTATTTAGTTCATGGGTAGGACCTTTCAGCTATACTACAGCTGCTAGTAATATATTTTCACCTCTTACTGATAATATTGATATTTTCCCAAATCCATTTTCAGAATCATTTACAATTTACAATCTACCATCAAAAAGTGATTATATTGAGTTAATTTCCTCAACAGGCCAAAAATTACTAGTTTTGAAAGTAGATAATGATCAAAATAGTATTGACATTAATATTTCAAACTTTGAAAAAGGTATTTATTTTGCAAAAATTTTAACTGAAAACCAAAATATTGTAAAAAGAATTATAAAATTATAGCTCAAATAATGAGGAATTATCCATTTAATTTACACTCACATACAAATTTTAGTGATGGATCTAACCCACCTGACGACTATATAAAAGCTGCTATAAAAACCGGACTAGAAATTTATGGGTTTTCTGACCATGCACCAATTCCGAAAATTAAATGCAATTGGTGTATTAAAAAGGATATGCTTAAGGACTATTTTAGACAAATCCGAAAAATTCAGAAAGAAAATAAGCATAAAATCAAGATTCTTGTTGGTTTAGAAGTTGATTATATCCCAGAAATTATTAAACCTTCCGATTTTCATGTTTATAAACCTGATTACATAATAGGCAGCGTACATTTTTTAAAACTTAAAGATAAAAACTCTTTGGTCGAGATCGACAGTGGTTTTAAAAAGTTTGAAGATGGCATGAAAAAACATTTTAACGGCAACATTGAACAAATAACAAAGTATTATTATTCTCAAATAATTGATTTAATAAAGTCCGGTGGATTTCAAATCTTGGGACATGTTGACAAAATAAGGGTATGGATTGAAAGAATTAATCCCGAAGTGTTAAAATCTGATTGGTACAATGAACTAATAAAAGAGGTCGCAGAAGAATCGTTTAAAAGTGGCATATACGTTGAGATAAACACCCGAGGGATGTACAAGGGTGTAACAAATGAACCTTATCCTTCATGGGACTTTATAAAAATACTGGATTCGTATAATGTGAAAATGATTTTGAATGCCGACACTCATCGACCAGATGGCGTTGATTCATATTATGGAGTAACATTATTAAAGCTTGAAATAATGGATGTGAAAAACTTGGTTGTTTATATTCATAAGTAATTAAAATTTTGCTAATTTTGATATAATAATGTTCTGCCATGAAAACATGTATTCTTTTTTTTGCATTGATATTTACTTTTAATTCATTGTCAGCACAAATTGTAGGTTGTACAGACCCTTTAGCAAATAACTACAATTCTGCAGCTGAGATAAATGATGGAAGTTGTACCTATAACAATGCTTCAGTAAGTGTTTCAGACTCATGGATTTTACCGGCAGCTATGATGGAAACTTCGGGATTAATATATTTTGACAATAGTATTTGGACGCATAATGATGATACGGATAATAATTTATATCGCATAAATCCAGATAATGTTAATGATTATCAAGCTTATGAACTTACCGGAGCTATCAATTCCGATATGGAAGATATTGCACAAGATGAAAACTATATTTATGTTGGTGATTTTGGAAATAATGTTAACGGAAATCGCACTGATTTACATATATTGAGGATTGAGAAAAACTCCCTATTAAACAGTGCTGCACAAATTGATACTATTTGGTTTTCTTATTCGCTTCAGTCAGATTTTAGTGCAACCGGCTCAAATAATACCGACTTTGATTGTGAAGCGTTGATTGCCTCATCGGACAGTTTGTACTTGTTTACCAAGGAGTGGGTAAGCGAAAAAACAAGTTTATATGTGCTGCCTAAAACCCCCGGAACTCACATCGCAGGTTTTCGTGCAAATTTAAACGTAAACGGACTAATTACCGGTGCAGAATACCTAGAAGATAAACGACTGATTGTTATGTCTGGATATAGCTCATTAGTGCAGCCATTTATTTATTTGTTATACGATTTTCAATCTGACAATTTCTTTTCTGCCAACAAACGTAAAATTTCGTTAAATTCAGCATTTCATCAAGTTGAGGGGATCACCACAAACGATGGATTAAATTATTACATTTCAAATGAAAAACTTGTGCAATTGATAACTATTAATCAGAAGCTACACACTTTAAATTTGTCAAACTATCTCGAAGATTATATAAATTCCATTTGTGATTTACCCGAACAAGCTGGAACAATTAATGGTAATGGCAGTGTTTGTCAAGGTGATGAGAATGTCCTTTACCAGATAGAACCTATACTAAATGCTAATGAGTATTTATGGGTTTTGCCAAATGGAGTTCAAGGAATTAGCTCAACAAATGAGATTTTGTTAAACTTTGAATCAGATGCTCAATCAGGTGAAATTATTGTTAGCGGAATTAATGATTGTGGTGAAGGGGAATCATCGAGTTTATATGTTGAAATTAATCAAAAACCAGAAACACCTCAAATATATTTTGATGGCGAATCTTTAATTAGTAACGCATTGGAGGGTAATCAATGGTACAACGAAAATGGAGAAATTGATGGAGCAAATATGCCTACTCTAAACATTACAGAAGATGCTTACTATTTTTGTATCGTTAGCATAAATGGATGTTTGTCCGACACTTCCAATATTGAACATGTAGTTTTATCGTGGAATGATAGATTTGGGAGCATAAGAGAAAAAGTTTCAATTTTTCCAAATCCGGCTTCGGAAAATATTTATTTACAAATCATTGATAATCAATTCCAAAGTGCTAAAATCGAGGTATTAAATCTTCAATCCAAGACAATTCTATCGAAAATCATTGTATCAGACTCTGAAAGAATCAATATTACACATTTGCCTGTGGGATTCTATATATTACGAATTGACTTCGATAATACAATAATTAGTTTCAAGTTTATGGTTAAGCGATAAATTTCACAAATACGAAGCATTTCCCTTCATGATTTTGCCTCCACTAATCATATCTGCAATTTGCAATCCTGCTTGCATCGAAGGCCAAATCCCATGACTAAATTTTGCGATGTAAAGATTATTTATTGGAGTACGGGACTTTAATCTGTTTTTACCAAAATTTTCAGGAACAGGCATCATATCAAAATTTGCTCCATCAGGTGAACCAATATACCGAGAATAAGTTGCCGGAGTTGACACATCCACTATCTTAATGTGGTTTCGTAGTTTTGGAATTAGGTATTTTTCGGTTAAATCAATATAAAAATCGGCAATTTTATTTTTCTCCAATAAATATTTCTCATGATCTTGTTTTTTAAGTTTTATCCACTTCTCCGAAGGAACAGGTACTACATGCAAAATTAGAGTTTGCTTTCCGCCTATTGTTGCTGAAGGTGATATTACACCAAAATGAAATTCTTTTTCGGATTTATAGTGAAACCCTTGCTCCCACTCATCAAAAAGTTTTTCGTGTGTTGCTCGCCCAGTAGTAATTACATTATATCCTGTATCTAATCCAAAAGATTTTAAATCAATTATATCATCAAGTCCAATATGAATTGCTATTGCCGAAGGCGACATTTTAACATTCTTCACTTTTTCGGCATACTTTTTATTTGCAGATTTAAGAATATCAAGACCAGTCATATCAACAAAAGTATTTCGCGTATCTGCTGTTGAAACAACTATTTCAGATTTTATTTGTCTCCCGTCAGAAAGAATAACTCCTTTAACTGTGTTATTTTCAGTGATTATCTGCTTAACTTCAGTATTAGTAAGTACTTCGCCACCCAAGTCTATAAATTTATTTCTAAAAAGATGAGGAAAAGTAATAAAGCCCTTTTTAGGACGATAGCTCCCCTTTAATGTTGTAACCATCGCACACGCAGTCAGTAATGCTGCACACCTATTACCTGATAATCCACTGAAAGAGGAAAATACATCAAGTACTTCGTAAACTTCAGAATTCTTAAACTTGAATTTTTTTAGAAAAGCTTTGTAAGTTGTAGATGAATTGTACAGGATTTTTGGACATTTAATAAGAATTTTAGCAATGTCAAGTATTTTAGGCTCGGTTTTCAGAAATTTTAATTCGCTATGCATTCGATTACAATATCTAAAAAACCTTTTAATCTTTTTTGCATCACTTGGATATCTTATGCACAGGAAATCCTGAAAATTAATCTCATCGGCAGCAATAGGAATAGTTTCAATAGATTCCGTTTCACTATTTACCAAATACAAATTTGCATAATTGTGATCAAACTTTACCAAATCTGTACTTATATCAAAAAATTTCAGCAAGTTTTTAACATCCGGAATAATCTGAACTGTATCGAAACGATACGAATCGCGCGCAAAAGTAGTAACACACCCACCAACAGTTTTCTGTTTTTCGATTATTAAAGCAGGGGTTTCCTTTAAGTTATATAATTTAGAAAATGCTAATCCTGTGCTTAATCCTGAAATTCCGCCACCAATAATTATTATTTTATAATCTCTCATCCCTGAACTAAAATGCAATTTTAAATTTTTACTATTGATCGAGAATAATTGAATTGAGAGTTTTTTAACTCAATAATATATGTCCCGGCAGGAAAGTTAGAGAAGTCAATCATAATAGTACTGTCAAAAATGGGTTTAACAAACTGTTGCAATAGAACCTTACTCTCAACATTATAAACAACAACTAATGTTTTTTCCTTAGAATACCTTGAATTTATGTTTATACTCACTACACTTTCAACTGGATTAGGATAAGTACTAAAACAAGGTTCATTGGTATTATTTATAAATGTTGACATTTCAGAAGTTAATATTACAGTTTCCGACTCAAAAGTAACACCATCATCATCAGTGGCAACAGCTTTTAAATCGAAGCTCCCATAATATGGCACAGTCCAAATTTGCTCGTAAGGATAGTCATGATCTACACCGATAAGTTCGTTTGCACTGGTATAAAAACTAACAGAAACAACGTTTCCGTATTGATCGTCAGCAAATGTTCTTAAGTTTATTTCTGGCAACCCATAAGCAATTGTATCAGAGGCAGGACTTGTTAATTCTACAAAAGGAGGAGTGGTTGCTTTAAAACTTTTTGTTTCCGAAAAAGCTTCTCCGCCATTATTATCAACAGCTTTTGCATAAACTTCATATTGTTGATATGCAGGAATCAAATAGTCTATAGTAAATTCTGATGTCAGCGAGTTAAGTGTTTGTATTAACTGATTATTGATGTAAAATTCCACATAACTAATTTCACCATCAAAGTCGCTTGCAATTGCAGCTATCGGAATACTAATAAGTTCCGTGTAAACTTCTTGGTTTGCGGGAGAAACTAATTCAATTTGTGGTGCAACATTAACAGTATATTCAACATTTAAAACAACATTTGAGGCATTTGCTGTTCTTCTGCCTTCGCCGCTAATAACAAAAGCTAAACTGTTAAAAATCTGCCAATTATCTTGATTTACAATTTCGCTAATAATTTGACTTAAATCCGGAGTTTGTTGGTTAATCCCAATTTCATTATCGATAGTCCAATCAACTGGAGTCCAACTAACTGAAGCTTGTGTTAAAGTACGATTCGACACATTGTTTGATGAATTTGCGAATTGTGATGCATTTGGACTTAGCTCCCCTTTAATTAAAAGATTACAAGGATTGTCGTTGTTGGTTTCGTCAGTTTTAAATTGGATATATGCATTTTGAATTATTGCCCCCTGAGGGATGTTGATATCATTAAACCTAACTCCCACAATTTGATCAAACTCGTTTAATCCCATCCACCCTGATTCTCTAATTAATTCGAGGTCTCCACTTTCGGTATCAACATCACCATTACTTGCTCGCTCTTCGGCATAATCGCTAATATTAAACGAAACATTATTAGTTAAATCTCCACAACCTACACTAACTATAGGACACATATCACTTTGTACTCCTTGATTATTTGTTGCCAAAGCTGAGAAATAGTATAGTCCTTCGTATGTTAATTCATATTGAAGTGCATAAGGTTCCTCATAAATCGAAGCAATAAATTCGCCATTAACATAAAAGTCAACTTTTTCGATGCCATAAGGGTCACTAGCTTCTGCGTTAATAAAAATCGGTTGAGGATTCTCGAAATGTGCGCCATTTTCCGGAGAAACAATATTACACTCTGGCACAGACCATTTTTGAATAATTATTACAGAACCGTTCGATGGCTCCCACAAGCTAATACCTTGAGGCATAGAAAATATATCATCTCCATCTTGCAAAGGTTCTACATTATCAACAAAATCAGTAAGAACAGTTCTAATTTCAATTGTATCCTGACGTACAAAAATCCATTTAAACTGATTAACTTTTGCCATATCTCGAGTCCAGTTTTTAGCATCATCTGCATCTCTAAGAGGAGCTCCCCATCCACCTTCACCAATATAAACAGTTCCATTAAAATCATCTCGAATAAATCCTTCATCACTACCTGAAGCACTAGATTTCCTTATGGGCCAGGTTTGTTTACAAAGATGTGCATCGTTTTCGTGAACAAAAGCAAAACGATATTGGTCAAAAAGTGGAACCCACTCATTATATTGTTTACTGCCTTCAACTTTATCCTCATTATGAGGACGCACAGGACTATGAAATTGAGCTGCAAGCCAGGTAAAGGTGTTTGCATTTTGAGCTAAATCGTTTTCAAGCCAATCGGTTTGATCACCAAAACTAGTTGCCACAGGATACTCCGAATCTAAGGAATAAATTCGCAGTAGATTACCACCAAAATCCATGGTAAAATAATGATCTTCTCCTCCTGAAGTATCAAAAAGTTTGTCAACAACATCATTTCCACTTGGAAAATTAGTCCAGATTAATTCATGATTCCCTTGAGTAGCAATAATTGGTGTACACCTACCATCTTCTGCAATTGTCAATTGCCAGTCATCAAACCACTGTGCCCATTCTGAATTGGTTCCATCATCAACATAATCCCCACCAAAAATTATTGCTTGGGAACGAAGTTTAGCAACCATTTTATTTGCATTTTGACGATTAGTCTGGTTACTTCTTGAGTCACCACCAAAAATAATAGATAAAGGGATTGATGAATCGTCATGAATTGTCTCAAAATACATTCTATCGCTTATAAAGTTGTCGTTACAAACAACAAAGTAATATCTTGTATTTGGTGCTAATCCTGAAAGTCGTGCAAAAGTATTATTCATTCCTTTAACATTTTCGACTCTGTCTGGATATTTCATAAACGCATAAGCGGAAGTATCCTGTCCATAATCAACAACATCATAATAAACCCGATGTTGACTCCCTCCAATATTATTCCATGCTACAACGATAGAATTTGATGGATTATCCCGTAAACACAAACGATACTTATCTGATTGAGACATTAAAGACAAAATCGAAAACAATATCAAAAAGACAACAAAAAAAAACTTCTTCATAACAGATGATTTAAAAGTGCATAATTAGCCCTTTAGTGTTATAGAAACATTACTCTATCGTTAAGAATAAATTAAAATTGATTTAATGGTTTATTATCTGATTGATTTAATAATTTATGTTTTTGTTTTTAGCTCATAGTAACCACAACACCTCCTTTTTTATGACCTGCTTCGACGTATTTGTGAGCTTCAATTATTTGTTCGATGGCAAAAGCTTTGTCTAAAATAACTTTAAGTTTAGACTCCTCAATTAACTTAATAATTTCTAAAAGACTGTCAATATGTATTTTAGGATTTCCATCATCAACCGAGATAAATTTACCGTCTTTATTTAAAACTTTCCTATACTGCAAATTTGCACTATACTTTTTACCTACAGCATCGAAAATTACATCAAATAATTCATTGCTTTTTGTAAAGTCTTCTTTTGTGTAATCTATTACTTTGTCAGCACCTAGCGACTTAACTAATTCGAGATTAGATGTACTACAGACTGCGATTACATTTGCCCCAAAGTATTTTGCTAATTGTACTGCAAAAGTTCCAACTCCACCGGAAGCACCAAAAACAAGAACTTTTTGCCCTTTGCGGATATTTGCTTGTTGAAGATAATGCAAAGCTAAAGTTGCTCTTGTAGGTATTGCTGCAGCTTCGTTCCAGTTGATAATCTCCGGTTTTTCGATTATAACACTTTCTGTAGGAATAAAAGTTCCATTCACAGGAAGACAAACATATTCGGCATAAGCACCAAACTTTTTACCTGTAAACGCAATAATTTTGTCGCCGGGCTTAAATCTTGTAACATCACTTCCAATTATTTCAATTTCGCCAGCCAATTCTAAACCTAAAACAGAATTTCTCGGTCGTTTAAATCCCACAAAAATTCTCATGGGAAGCCACAGCCAAAAACTAACTCTTCCACTTCTAACAATACAGTCAGAGATTGAAACATTTGCAGCATGAATTTTAATCAACACTTCGTTGTTTTTTGGAGTAGGTTTTTTTACTTTTTTAATCAGTAAAACATTAGGGTTTCCATAGTTAGTGCATATTGCAGCTTTCATATAATTATGATTTTATTTCTTTTCTCATAATGTTCTCGAATCGGGTGTTACTAACCGGATGATGACTGATGATTTTTCCGTAATAAATTATGCCAAAAGTGCCAAACGGACAAGGTGAGTTTTGAATAAAATCAATATTTTTCATGTCAATTAATTCAACTGTTAAATTCATTTTTTTTGCACTTTCCATTATTGCATTCACATTTTTTTCAGTATATGGACATTGAGCCGAACGAAAAATTGTCAGCCCTTTTTTGTATTCTTCTAAGTTCTCATGATTTTTGATTTTGAAATATGGATTTTGTGATGTTTCATTAAACTTTAGTGCCAATAAATTAAAGTCCGGTTTTGCATTATCCACTATCTGAAAGCCCATTTTTAGAAAAATATCATTATCAGCCATAAAAGAACCTTTTCGTGTTACAACTGCCACTCCTAGCATTTTACAATTTTTTGCTTCCTCAATACACACATCAAGAAGTGCTGTGGCTAATCCTTTTCCCTTAAATTCTTTTTTAAAACCTACAAAAAGGCAATGAATAAACATGTATCCGTCTGCCTCAACGGGACGATGAGCATATTTGCCGGGAATATATTCCAGCATTCCTTGATAGCCGCCTTTTTCGGAGATGACTGCCTTAATTCTCAATCCTTTCGGATAGAATTCTTTAACCCATTCAATTTTATTTCTCAACTCAAGATGTTTATTCACGTCTTTATATCCGCAAACTCCGTAATTTGAGATATTATCCGGTGTTAGATCAATAATTTTAATGTCTTCCATGTAATGGTTGTAGATACTATATTATTTTTTATTGTCTGTAAATTTATTAATAAATTTATCATAAACATCCACTATCTCGCCCTTAAAGTTTTCACTATTCAAATGAGTTTTCATAAATGCGCTGGAATCATCTCTAAGTTCTACGGGTAAGACTAAAACTATTGGAAATGCTTCGCAATGATTGCATTTTTCGCCGGCAAGTTCTTTTACTTGATTAAAAACAAGATTGTGTCCAAACTTCTTGTCTTTTCCTTCAAAAGTACTTCCACAACAAGTAACGAAAACCAAATTATTGATTTTATCGATATGTTTTTTAATAAAATTCTTTAAAGGGACAATAAGTTTTCCCATCCAAATTGGACCACACAGAATTATCCTATCGTAATCCTCACAATTTGATTTAAGTTTTCTATTTCCCAAATTAATGCCCATCATCATTAACATATGAGCATTTAATCGTGGTTTTATCTCTTCGATTTCGCAATTCAAATCATTTGCAATTCTATTTGCTAAAAATCGGTTACTTCCTTTGTTTGAGTAAAAATAGACTTTAGTTTTCATAATTTAAACAATTGTCGGGTTTTGGGCAATATTGCCAAGCAAACTAATAAAATTCCTAAAGAAGAATAAACAGTATGAATAATATCAACAGCATTAAAAATTAGAGTTTGTACATTTATCCAAATTATAAGGGCAAAACCTAAATAAACTGAAAATGTCCAAGAGAAATGATAATCGTAGAAAAGGTTTATCTTTTGAAAAAAGTTGCTTTCAGGTTTTTTTATTAATGCATAAATTACATAAATAGGAAACAAACCGAAAGTTACAAGAAGAATAATTCCGGGTATTAGAAAGTCTTTAAATGGTGAATTACTCAAAAGATCTGTAGGCATTTCGAAAAACGAACCGTCGGGATAAATGCTTAATGCCAATCCGCCATAAATTGCTCCAAGAGAAAGAAATCCAAGTAAAAATATCAATAGATTTCCAGTAAATTTTAATTTTTGCATGTTTTTTATTTTGTTGTAATAAATTTTGTTTTCTCTTTTTTACATATAAGTTGAACCACCCATTTGCCTGTTTGAGCTGAAGGAGGGAGACCACCGCCGGGGAATAGCCATTGCCCTGCCATATAAAAGTGTTGCAGTTTGGGAAGCGTCATATCGAGTGTTTTCATCATGTTTTCTTTTGTTGGCATAAAACCTTCGTAAGCGCCGTTTTTTACACCTGTAAATCTAACATCGGTTTTAGGTGTTGCAACATCAACTACATCAACAAAAGCAGAAATTCCGGGATACACAGTTTCTAAACACGAAATCGCGTCTTTTTCAATTTGTATTTTTTCGTTTTTGTAATCATCTCCTTCTAAATTCTCCCATATCTTCCATGGACTTTCATATCTCATCACAATTGTTGTTTTCCCATCAGGAGACATAGTGTTGTCGTAAGAGTAGTTCATAATTGAATATCCATTTTCAAGTCTTGTTCTACCAATTTTCAAGTCTTTTGAAGTATTAATAATAATTGGCGATTCGGATTTAACAATTTTGTTAACACCAAACGAAACTTGAACCAACGAAGTAAATAACTCCCAATTTTTATAGGCGTAATCTACTTTTTTTGAAACATATTTGCCTTCAAGCATTTTATAAATTGTGGTGTAACCATCGGCAGTACTAATTACATAATCAGATAGCATTCGAGTTCCATTAGTTAAAACAACACCCACGGCTTTATTGTTTTCAACAATGATTTTTTCTGCTTTCTTATTATAAGATATGTTCCCTCCTACATCTTTGAACTTTTCAAGCATTCTTTGGGCTAACGGGAATGAACCACCTTTAATATAACCGGCATTATTCTGATTGAACCAGGCGAGCATAAAAATAAATGCTAAAGCCGAAAAGTTTCTTTCACCATACATGGCATTAAAAGCCCATCTTATTTTTTCACTTTTAAAGTTTAGCTTATCAAAATACTCTTTGCATGTTAAACGACCAAATTTTCTAATTAGGTTAAAAATTGGCAACATCACCGGAATAATGCGGATATAATCAAGCGGCTTACGCAATTCGGGCGGGAGAGCAAATGGCTCAAGCAACCCACTTTTTCGCATATCATTACACATTTTTTTTATTTTCTTCTCATCTTCAGGAGCAATGCCAATCAGGTATTGTTCCCATCGGTCGATATTCGAATAAATAATAAACTCTTTCCCATCATTATCAACTATTCGAGAATGAATCTCATGGTCAATAATTTCGGTGCCTCGGTTTATTACATTGGTTTCTTTCCAAATATCGTGGAATGCACCTTTTGATGTTCCCACTAGCCAATGCAAACAGTAATCAAACCGGAAGCCTTTTCTATCCCATGCAGTACATTGCCCTCCGGCAACAGTGTGCATCTCGATAATTTCGGTATCGAAACCATTCATAGCTGAGTAAATACCAGCTGACATTCCGGCGACACCGCCACCAATAATTAACACTTTCTTTGCCATTGTTTTACATTTTAGAATGTTCTATTTTAAGTTCTTTTTCAACATCGTGTTGTTAGGCTTTAATAAAACAGCTCTACTTAAAAATATTGTGGGTTTTAAAATAATTTCAAACCCTTCTTTCTCAAGAACACCCAACATATTGTTATAAACTTTTTTAGATATATGAAAATTGGGCTCCACAATTAAGATTTTCCCATCAGGATTTAAGATACTTCTTAGCTCTGCAAATAAATTATCCCTATTGATTTCGTGAACAACGTAAAATGCTAGAATAAAGTCAACTTTATTCGAAAAATTCAAATTATCAAATTCTGCCTTATGCAAATAGACAATTTCCTGATACTCTGATCCCTTAATTTTTTCAGCTACCAATTCTAACATTCCTTGCTGAACATCAACTGCAAATACTTTACCGGTGTTTCTAACAATTTTTGCCATTTCTACAGTAAAAAACCCGGGCCCGCAACCCAAATCCATAACAATTTCTCCTTCTGAAACATATGGTTCGATGATTTTTTTTGGATTTTGAATAGATCTTCTAAAAATGCTATCTAATATTCCTGCTTTTTCTACGGGACAAATATGTTCTGTTTGTTTCATCACAGTTAAATTACTGACTTATATTTTTAAACAATATTGCATCTAAACAAATTACAACAGAGAGTTTAATTTACTTATAATTAAACTTATTCTATGACATCAATTAACTCCAACTTTAAATTTACTTTGTTTCGGTTGCTATACTTATCTCATAAGGTCTGTCGTATCTTTTCTCAAAAGCCTCATTCTTTTTTAAATTCATATTCCAATAAAAATTCGTAAAGCCAAGCGATTTGAATAACTTGAAAAACAAAATTCTAACATAAGACATTTTATATGGTTTTGCAAGTTTTGCTTTTATTTTTGGCGAAAACTCTTGGTGATTAGCAAAATACTCTCCAAGCATTTCAAAGTTTTTGTAAAGTTTTTTTGTCATTATTGGGGGCATAATCTTAATACCTTCTACCCCTCCTTTAATTACTGTTCCTAAATAATCGCAATTGAGACGATTTACAAGTTTTTGCAAATATTTTTCGATCCAAATAGAATGAATTATCTCTGGAAAACCTGATTGTACAATAAAACCTATCTTTTTTGACTGATATATTTTTCGTTCGCAAATTTTTTCGAAAAACTCTTTAACCACACCCGGCATGCAATCGGTATATAAAGGGAAAATTATTAAAACATATTCCGCACTATCAAAAGCCTCTAAATTATCATTTATCCTCTTAGTATCAGCGACATAATGGATTGTTGGAGAATAATCAGAAAATCTGTTAAAACCATCAACAAAATGCTCTACTAAAACTGTAGAATTACTATTTTTTCGCCGCGGAGATCCGTTAAATATTGCAAGTTTCATGTATTATTTCCTCCATAGTATTGGTTTCTAAAATCTTTACATAACAAAGTTTCGAGTGAAAGTTTATTGCAAAGCGTTTATAAATATCTGTAATAATTTTAATGTCCTCGCTATCGGTTTCATTTTCTCTTTGTAAAATCAATCCGATTTTGGGGTAATTATCGTATCTTTTCTTATGATGTGTTTCTTTTTGAATTATTTCGATATAAGGATGTAAAAGCACAATTAGTCTGTCTGTTATTTTCTTTAATAATGAGCCTGTAAAACCGGCATATATTGGAGATGCGAATACCACAAACTCAGAGTTAATAACTGATTTAAAGATTTTTTCTGCATCATCGTTAATAGCACATTTACCTGGAGTTTTCCACCAGCACGACCAGCAACCGGTACAATAATGCAAATTCATTTCATTTAATTTGAATTGCTCAACAACATTATTCTCAGATACTTTTAAAATAAACTCATTTATAAGTCTTTCAAACTCAATATTTTCCTGAGTCATGTTTCCATTTAGAACTGTAATTTTCATTCTGACTAAAATAAGGTAATAAACAAGGTTATTACGCAAAGAAAACCATTTTTCATTTCATAAAACCATTTATTATCAGAAATATAGAAGCTTTAAGTTAGATTTAACTTTAAATTAATATTAGTGAATTAATAAAATTCCCAAAGATTTTAGATAATGAGATTAATTGACAAAAGCATTATAACTAAAACTCTTTCATTTCATTTGTAACAGTTTCTATTGCTGCAAGAAGTGCTTTGACATCTTCGGGAAATATTTGCCCGATATTCCCGATTCTAAAACAATCGGCATCACTAAGTTTTCCAGGATAAATAACAAAACCTCGCTCGTTTAGTTTATTGTAAAAAACTTTAAAGTCAAACCAAAATTGATTAGGATATACAAACGATGAGATTATATATCCTTGATATTCAGGATTTAAGTATAATTCAAATCCAAGTTTACTCATCCCATCAATCAATATTTGATTGTTTTGTTGGTATCTTTTTGATCGAGCTTTTATGCCACCTTCATTCTTTAACAGCTCAAGAGCTTTACGAAAAGCAACAATTGCATGTACCGGAGGGGTAAATCTAAACTGTCCGTCTTTTTCTAATCCTTTCCATTGGTCGTATAAATCGAGGCTTAAAGTTTTCGATTTCCCTTTTGCATATTGCAATAAGACATTAGAAATAATTGTAAAAGAGAAACCTGGCACCCCCTCAATACATTTATTTGATGAAGAAACTAATGCACTTATAGCGCATTCATTGAAATTGATTGGCACTGCACCAAAACTACTCATAGCATCAACTAAAAAGAAAATATCTTCTTGTTCGCAAAGTTCACCAACGCTTTCGATGTCGTTAATTATTCCTGTTGTTGTTTCACAATGCACTATAGTACAATGAGTAAAACTATGTTGATACATCAAATGAGCTATTTTCTCGGCAGTAATCTCCTCATTTTCAGGAAATTCGCACACCAAATGCTTAACCCCATGTATTTCTGCCATACGCTGAAACCTACGACCATAAGCACCATTTATTAAAATTAGTAAATAGTCATCTTTATCAAAAACAGATGAAACTAAAGATTCTAATCCAAATGTTCCAGCTCCCTGCATTAATACAACAGAGTATTTCTCCTTTTCAAGCTCGGCTATTTTCAACAACTCTGAACGAACCTCTGCAATCAAATTTATAAAATAAGCGTCTCTTGAACCATAATCCTCAAGCATTACTTGTTTGGTTTCGGCACTTGTAGTTAAAGGTCCGGGTGTAAATAGTTTTTTCATTATAAATTATTTTAATTATTCAACAGTATAATGGTTTGGACAAATTCCTTTAGCAATTAAATTATCTACTTCTATCAAAATCTCGTTCACATCCCAAATACCATCACATATAAAATGAGCTCCAGCATTTTTAAACTTTGCATAGGCATTATCCCTAATTTCACGAATTTGTGAGTCTGTACAATGCTCAAGTTCTTCTTTGGTTAAGCCGCACTCATTACCACTAAGGGTGAATGCAACTACCCACATTCCAGCATTTAATCCTTCAGCAATATCAGCGACAGTATCACCAAGCTTAAGCATTTTATTTGCAGGATAAATATTTAAACGTTTCATGTTTTCATACACCATAAATGGTGCAGGACGCCCAACATTATCAACATCAGTTGGACAAACCACACAATCGGGATTAAAACCATTATCAAGAGCAGCAGGTATAAGAACATCCATCATATCCTTAACATATCCAGTTGTTGAACCCAATTTAATTCCATTTTGCTTGAGTATATCTGTAAAATCGAATACTCCCGGAATAACATCTGCATGATTATGTAAAATTTCGATCAATTTACTATTCATTTTCCCAAACAACATCTCCAGATCCTCCTCCCCGGGAATTCTTCCATAAAGCTCTATCCATTGATTTTGGACTTCCTGAGAAAAAAGAATATTCCGAACATGTAATTTTTTTTCCATGCCCATAAACTTTCGGGCTAAATCAATACTAATTATTATTTTACTATCGGCAAATAACTCTATTAGCACCTTGGTTGGAGCCATACTGCCAAAATCTACCATTGTTCCTGCCCAGTCTGTAATGACAGC
The DNA here is from genome assembly GCA_016937855.1 of Bacteroidales bacterium. Lineage (GTDB taxonomy): Bacteria > Bacteroidota > Bacteroidia > Bacteroidales > ML635J-15 > Bact-19. The sequence continues at coordinate 21,661 of JAFGVU010000086.1, forward strand.
TTTAATGTTTTTCAATTCCATAATATCAGTTCTTTATAATTTTTATTGTTCTAATTTCTTCTTTTACTAAAATATTAACAAAGTACATTCCTGAGGTTAGATTACTAAAATCAAGCTCATAAACAAAGTTCCCTGATTTCATCTTTCCAACAAATATCTCGTTTATAAGTTTGTTTTCAACATCAGTTAAAAATATTCTACAATCACACTGCTTTTCTGTAACAACATTTAAGAAACAAGTTTGCGAAACAGGATTAGGATAACAACTTAATACAATTGGCGATAAGGTTTCATTTGTGATATCAGTATAGATATCATACTCTGGGATATCAGGTTGATAAGGTTTTGGTGGGGATGGTTGGTTACCTGTACTAAGTTTATTATCATTAAAATTTGTAAGTCTTATTCCATGTAAATACTCATTAAAATTCTCGGGGTCTTGTATATTCTCCATGAACCAAAACTCCGCTTGAGCTCTTTCTTGTGTTATATCAAAAAGAATATAGCCATGACCTTCGAGCTCTATTAATCTCATGTGTGCATTCGAAGCTGTTATTAATCCTACAGCAACATCTGCGGAACCAAGTCCGTAATCATTACCTTCATCAAAATTATCGGAACTTAAGCTTGGTGAAATAAACTCTACTGCCAAAGAGCCATTTCCGTTAATTGGATTATAATCTAAAATATTGTAAGGATTTTTTGGAACATTGTTAGCGAAAGCACAATGAAAATCTCCACTCAGAAAAACGACATTATTGATATTGTTATCTTTAATATGATCTAAAATTTGATTTCTTTCGTAAGGATAACCATCCCAATTTTCCATAACTAAAGGATAGCCAAGTGCTTTAAAATGAGTAAACATTAGCCCGTTAACAATAATTTTCCATTTACTCTGGCTTTCCAATAAATTTTGTTTTATCCAATTTAATTGTTCTGGTCCAATAATTTTAGCATCCTCTGAGTTATACTCAGGTGAGAAAATATTTTCTGCCCACATATCTCTATCGTAAAGACGCACGTCGAGAGTAAATAAGTCGAGAAGGCTACCATAAGAAAAGTGCCACCAATTTTTGTAAAAATCGTTCTCATCAATAACTTCGGGGTCACGACAGGGAATCCATTCGCGAAATGCTTTTATAGCTGCATATTTTCGAGCTGAATAAAGTCCAAGAGAGGGATTATGTCGAAATGAGGTATCGCGCAGTGCATCAACTACAATATCATGGTCATCCCAAATAACTACCCACGGATACAATTGATGACATCTCTGTAAATTTGGATCTAAACGATATTGTGACAAACGATTCCGATAATCTTGCAACAAATATATCTCTGCCGCTGGATAATGCTCTCTGGTAATTTCACCAAGATTACCGTGTTCGTAAATATAATCGCCTGTATGAATAACTAAGTCGATGTCATTTCGCTCCGAAATTTTCTCTAGTGCAGTATAAAAGCCTTTTGTGTAATCTGAGCCTGATAAAACTGCAAATTTTATATTTGGCACATCATTATCGGGAGCTGTTTTTGTGCGACCAATATGTGAATAGACATAATTACTACTGAAACGATAAAAATAGTATGTATCTGGTTCTAAATCAGTAATATCTATCTTCACAGTAAAGTCTCGATCTGCGTTTGTTATAAAACTACCCTGCGTAACAATTTGATTAAAATCAATAGTTGTACTAACTTCATAAAACACCTCTATTTCTGTTTGAAAATCATCAGGAGTAATTCTTGTCCAAATAATTACTGCACTGCTTGTCGGATCACCGCTAGCTACACTATGATAAAATGGAGCAAAATCAGGATTTATGTATATATCTTTTTCTGAATTATTTCTTCGTTGCATAGACTGATTTTGTGAAAATGCAGAACTAATTGAAAATAGTAATACAATAATTACCAACATTGATTTATCAAATATTCTAATTCGTTTTTCCATTTATTTGATTCTTAAGTTTAATATTAAAATAAATATATGTAATAATGCCTAATGATACACCAATAATTGAGAACCACAATGAACTTTGATTAAAAAAATTTAACCAACTGATATCACTGCTAAAAAAGTTTCTATAAAAGTAAACTCCAATTGACCCCAAATATCCAAAAGCATCAGCAATATAAATTAGAAATGATACTGTCCCCACATACTTAAATGCTGCAAGTAAACGTTCAAAAAGGATAGCATTAAAAGGGACATATCCCATATAAAGCCCTGCTCCCATTAAAACCATCCACATAAAAGGACTAATTGCGTTAAAGTCAAATAATAATCCGGCAACACCTGTTAAAATAAATCCGGAAATTACCATTATTAAAATAACTTTAAATGCAGTTTCATTGTTTTTAAAAAACATCACGAGCCCTGTTAAAACCAATACAAATATCGAAATTGGTATTTCTGCTGTTGTGAGTACACCAGAAGCATCTTTTATTCCTAAATCCGACCATAATTCGACTGCAAAATTATCTCTTAGATCACGAAAAACCGTTAGCATAATATAAATTACTGTTAAAATAACTATCCCAAAAGAAAGTTTTGACAATAATTGTTTCCTTTGATTTTTATTCATTGGTTTGCGTTCGGTTCTTAGCTCTATATCTTCTTTATCCGGCGGAGGGAGCTGATTTAATATATAAACAAAGAAGATTAATGGGATAAAAAATACTAATGCAGTAATAAAAGGCATCCAAAACTCACTTACATTAAATGTTTCGACCATAATTAAGCCAACCGATTTAACGAATCCTGAAGAAAAAATAAAACTAACACAAAGTACAGCTCCGAGCACCTCTGTTTGTTTACGTCCTTCAAGATAGCTAAAAACCAGCCCCCAAATCATCCCAAGAGGAATTCCGTTTACAAACATAAAAATCATATTATAAGGAGGCTTCACTAAGGCAAAACCTAAAAGTGCCAACCCTGCCAATCCTGTAAGTAATATGATTGCTTTAGCACGTTTATGTAGTTTTATTTCGGGTACAAACTTAATTCCTATGAATTTTGATAAAGTATAACCAATTATTTGCGCAGTCAATAGCAATATTTTATAATCGACCCCCCAAAAAGAATCAGAAGAATAACTTAATGCAGTAAAAGGTTTTCGAAAAGCATACATACAGCTATATGTTGCAAAAGCAGCCAATGAGGCAATAATAATAAACCATACTTTATTATTTCTTGCTAAAAATTGTTGGAGACCGCTCTTGTGCTGCATTATTTTTTTGGCAAAACTACATGACAATCATTAAGTCAATGTAAAATAAACTGAAATTAAACATTAATTGATTTTACTTTGTAACAACTACTTTTATTGTAACAATGGTTTTATCAGTAAGTTCGACAATGATTGTATAATCGCCGGCCGCCCACATATCTGTTGACAATTGAATTTGTTTATTGTAATTACTTATTTGTTGGTTTTGATAAAATACTTTACCTAGGTTATTTACTATTTTAATATTATTGATTTCCTTATTAAATTGATTATAATCAATATTTAGATAATTATCTGTTGGATTTGGGTAAACATTTATATTAGGTTCACTCTTAGTACATAGGTTTCCGGTTGTAGTTTGATCAAAAAAAACAGGCTGGGTCCAAGCATATTTGTTGCCCATGCCTAAAAACCCAGTCTTTGTCAATTCGATTCTGACAAAATCATGAGAATCAAGTGTAAAAGAAGCAAATGATTCGCTTACCTCAAATAAAACTTGATGATTTGGTCCCCAAAAGGCAATTTTATCAGCATTATTACTTTCAATATTAATTATTTTGTGAGTACCGTAATCTATTACTTCATAATTTGATATTTCAACTCCGGTAGAAGCATAAAAATTGCCATTTAATAGCGATTCATAAACATTTATAGCACAAAGGCTATCGAGCCAAATCATATTCCAACCTTTATTAAACTCAAGTGCCTCGCTAACAGAAGGATGAAAATCGTCGGTTGCACTACCCCAAATTACAGAACCTGCTGTAAGGATTGCATCCCATATTGATTTATCATCATGGGTTTGAATTGTTTCGGTACCAGTATTCCAAATCTCGAGCATGTTGGGCAATAAAGGCCAACTTAAAATCTCATCAGCGGAAACTGCCCAAGAATCTTCGGTAAATAATCCTTCACAATAATGGTTTAGCATTATTAATGCATCTTGTTCAATTACGTCATTTATTGCCATTTCACAAGAATAATCATCAGCTTCCGGTAAAATTACATTATTTAAAAAGAATGCATTCATATGGCGAGAAAATGTAATTTCTTCAGACTGAATTACAAGCATTCCAGGGACGTTAACCTCAGCCTCATGAGTCATATAATTATGATCGGTTATCATAATAACTTCATAACCTGCATCAAAATACTTTTGTGCCAAATCCTGTGGAGAATAACCTCCATCACTATTTGTTGTATGACAGTGCATTTGTGCTTTGTAGTATCGGGGTTGAGCGAAACCAAATACAAAAATCATTAATAAAAATAAAGTAGTAACTATAAATTTCATAATAAAATAAGTTTGTTTATTTCACAAATAAACTACCCATAAGTTATTCTAATTGAAAATAAATAATAAATAAACAATAAGAATACGTTAAGAGACCATTAGGGAAAACCCAACACAACAACTTACATAAACTTAATATTAATTTTACAATAAAATAGCATATAAAAAACATAAGAACATTAGGTTTGCACTTAAATAAACAAAGGCTATTACTCATGAGAATAATAATCATAATGATACTATTATGTGCAAATTCCTTAACCATATTTGCACAAGATTGGCAATTATATCTTGCTCCAAAAATACGTCAGCTCCACGACATCTCATTCCAAACTCGCGAAAAAGTAGTTGTGGTTGGAGGACACCCATTTAACGACTCTATTACATATATGGGATACTCTAACACCTCTGGTAAAAACTGGTCATTAGTTTTAGATTTATATCCAGGAAAAATACAGAAGGCAGTTTTATTCACTTCTGAAATATCCGGAATTTCAGCAGGTGTAAATGAGTCGCTTTACAAAACCAGCGATGGAGGACAAACTTGGGTAGCTGATGTTTACGCAATTGAACTAAATAATAGAAATACAAACACGCTTTTTAAAGGAAATGGCTCTACAGTATTTGCTGCGGGAGGACTTGATAATGAAAATGGTTTTATCCTAAAATCTAATGATAACGGGAATATGTGGGAAACACTTTATGAGTGGACAAACAATGAGGTTTACGCAGGATATTATTTCACTTCAGATCACATTGCTGTTTGCGGACCTAACAATTTTATTCAAACTTCTACAGACAATGGTTTAACTTGGAGCACACCACAAATAGAATCAGTGGAGTATACTCCGGTTTTAAACGAGATTGTTTTTGTCGACGCTAATGTTGGTTATTGCGCTGGAGGAAAAACTGGTGTGGATTCGTTAGCTTTAATTCTTAGAACAACTGATGGTGGATTAAACTGGAATATTGTTTATAATGAAATAAATCCATGCCTCAATGCAATAGAAAAAGTTACAGAAAATATTTTATACGCTGCAGGAGATTATGGACTAATCTTAAAATCTGAAGATGCAGGATTGACTTGGATTAAGCAAGACATTGATGCAAGTGCAGGTCAAGATATTTTTGCAATCGATTTTTTTAATGAACATGTTGGGGGGTTCGCTGGAAGATGGGGAAATGTGCTTATTTACAACGATGGATATTATGACAATATTGAGCACAACAATATAAAAGAAACAAATTATTACCCAAATCCGGCAACAGATTTTGTTTATTTCGAAGAGGAATTGTCAAATCCTACAATTATTGACACTAACGGAAGTACAATAATCAAAATTTCAGGTAAAGTTAATTACATCTCAGTTAGTGAACTAATTAAAGGTAATTACTTTATAATTTCCGACAATTTGAAAACCGTTAAAATTACCGTACAATGAAAAAACTATTAATAATAACGACAATATTTCTAATTAGCTTAATAAGTCAATTAAACCTATTTTCTCAAAATATTTCTATAAATGTTGACATTGATAATCTCTACTCTGGAGAATGTGGAGATCAATGGGGAACTCCAGATTATAGATATTATAATAAACTTTACGTCAATGGTTCTGATGCAGCAAATTGGAATCCTTCTTGGGACGATCATTCTAATTGTAATTGGATTGGAGAAAACAATCTTTCATTTTATGACAATTCTAACATTTCACCCTACACATACATAAATCTAAACTATAGAGCTTTTGAAGAAGACGATCCATGGACTGATGATGGTGTTTGTTCAGGTTACGAAAGTGCAAATGGGAATATAACAGTTAGAGATTATTCTGCAGGTAGCTGGCATTATTTTACTGATTATCGCAATTGTTGTGGCGGAGATCATTGCATTGAGTGGGGTGTACAATACAGCTTTTATTGGAATTACGTTACCGTAAATACACCTTCAGCCCCAACTGTAAGCAACGACAATTCGTGCAACCCAACATTAAATGCAGTAAGCTCCACTCAGAGCTATGTTACATGGTATTGGCAAACATCACCAACTGGCACGAGCACTGCAAATGTTTCAACCAATCCGCCGGCAGTTCCAGTTGGTACAACAACCTTTTATCTTCGTGCTCGAGGAGATTTAAACGGGGTTTGGAGTGCTGCATCATCAGTAACTGTTACTCGAAAATCAGAGTCAATTACTGCAACAAGCATTTCGGGTTCGTCAACAATTTGCACAGGCGATGCAACTACACTTACTGTTGTTGGAGGATTCTTAGGAACAGGAGCTAACTGGCGTTGGTATGCAAATAGTTGCGGAGGAACTCTCGTAGGAACAGGACTATCAATTAGCGTTAATCCTGCTGCAACAACAACTTATTATGTAAGAGCTGAAGGCGATTGTAATACGACCTCTTGTGTTAGTTTAACAGTTACAGTAGGTAGTAATCCGCAATCAATCACAACCACCACAGTTTCCGGTTTATCGGTTAGTACAAATCCTAGCCCTTATGGTGCATCTCTTGGCGAATCGGGAGGATTAACACTTACCTACACAAATGCTTCGTGGCCGGCATGTTCAAATTTTGGTGTAACAACAACTCTTGCCGCAGCAAATTTAAACAATTTGGCTGCACCAAATGGAGCATGTTCTTTTAATAACCTCACTTACGATGCATTTAACGCCGAGACAAACCTTGCAAACGGAAAAGTTTGTTTTACAGGTACACAATCATATTACTGTATCAACACAAGTGGCACATGGTCAACAAAATCGGTAAGCGTAAGATTAAGAATGATTGTAACAAAAATCGATGGAACTACTCCAAAGCCACTTTCTCATGTTAATTCTTACATAACTTCTCAAGCAAACGAAAATTTTATTGTTAAAGTTTACATAGAAGCAAATGTCTCAACACTAGATAATTGCAGATGGGCAGGCACAAATTATTACACTTCAGGGGGCTGGCATGGCGTTGTTGACGTTTTCGATGCCTTACATACCGATCCAAACCGAAGTGTTTGTACCGGATTTGACTATAACTGGTATAATATAACTAGTAATACTACAAGTGCATTAGCGTCAACAAACTTAATTTGTCCTGGTAGTGATGTGGGATTAGTTGGTAACAGCACAATGGGTAATTGTTATACTCAAGTTTGGACTGGGCCTAATGGGTTTAGCACAACAACAGACAATCCTACTGTAACAAACTTCCAATCTGCAAATCTTGGAACTTATCAACTTTTAATTACCGATAACAGATCGTGTTTTGGAATGAGTACTTTAGCAATTAGCGATTTATATTCTGATGGCGACTGGGTTGGTAATGCAATGGATGGGAATTGGCATACATCTTCAAATTGGTGCGGTGGTATTCCTACGGTATCAGATGATGCAAATATCTTAACCGAGGCGCTAAGCATGCCTGTTGTTCTTGATCAAAATGCCGATGTTTGTGGAATTACTATTGAGCCCGGTTCTAGTCTTACCATTGCAAATGACAGAAACCTAAATATTTATTGTAGTTTTTACAATTATGGTGATTTCTTTGCCGGATCGGGTAGCGAATCGGTTACAATTAAAGGGAATAATTGCAATGTTTTAAGTGGTGGGGATAATTTTAACAATTTTGTTATTGATGGTGCTGCTGCCTCGGCAATAATGAATGACAACTTCAACATTAAAAAGAATTTCCTTATAAATGATGGACAAATCAACACTAGCACTTACACAATTACGTTTAATGGCTCCGACCAACAGGATATTAAAACAAATTCTCAAACACTCAACAGTGTGATTTTTAATAACACTAGCGCCGACAATCTGGGAATTATTCTTACTGACAACTTAACAGCAAGTTCAAATGCTACTTTTACAAGCGGAATAGTAAAGGCCGGCACTAATAAACTAATATTATTAAATGGAGCTACATTTAATGTCGGCAATCTAAACAGTTTCCTCGATGGCGAAATTCAGGTAAGCGAATCAGGTTCTTTCACTCTTCCTTTGGGTGATTATATTAATCGTGATCTAGGAAATGGAAATACCAATTACAAGATTTGGGCACCAATAAATATTATTAGTTCAAATCTCACAACAGTTAATGCATCTTACCATTTCTCAAACGATGTCATGCCCGATTGGTGGTCACATGGAGGAAATATGGATGCAACATTACATCATGTCAGCGACCGCGAATACTGGTTGGTTAGTGCTGATCAAAATCTCGACAAGGTTACACTTTACTGGAACGACAATGCTCATGCAGATGGAGATATTTGCACTCACGGTTTAGATTATGGCTTTGCAGCTGAATATGCTCCAACAGATTTAAGTGTTGCATATTGGTCGGGTACAGCTTGGAGAGATGCAGGAGGCACAGCTATCGGAGATCACGACAACGGCTCAATAACCTCATCATTAAGTGTCCCTCTAGGCGCAAAATCACAAACATTTATAACTCTTGCCTCCAAAGAAAACATCAACCCTTTGCCGGTAGAACTTACAAGTTTTTCATGCAATTGCAATAATGACAATGTAGAAATAGTTTGGCAAACTGCCTCCGAAATAAACAACCACTTCTTCGTGATTCAAAAATCTGATGATTTAATAAATTTCGAAGATATTAAACAAATTTCCGGAAATGGAAACAGCAACAGCATTATTAATTATCAATATACAGATAACAATACACACTCCGGCACAACCTACTACAGATTGAAACAAGTAGATTTCGATGGTACAACTAGTTATAGTGATATTGTTTCTACTAATTGTTTTAATGAAGCGCATGAACCAAAGATTATTGTTTATCCAAATCCTTTTAATAATGATTTAAATATTACAACTGAAGGAATATCTGAGATAACAAAAATTGAAATTATCGATGGGCTTGGAAAAATGGTATATGCCAAAGAAATAGTCATTTCTGACAATACCGACTTTATTCAATTATCAAACATAAATAAAATAGCTCCGGGAACATACTGCCTAAAAATTATTACAGAAACAAATGTGTTTACTAAAATAATTGTTAAGCAATGATAATCGAAAAATGATTAAATTTGCAAAACAAACAAATTAGTATTGTTTTAATGAAAAGTATTTCCAGTAGCACAAGCCTTTATTCTTCTCTAAAAGATGAGGTTTACAATGAACTCCAAGATTTTATCGAGGAATCTCACACTATAGAGAAATCAACAAATCGCATAAAAATCGACTTACATTGCCATGATTATAATAGCAATGTGCCGGATGAATTAATAGGAAGAATACTTAATGTGCCGGAGACTTGGACAAAATCAAAAACATTGTTTAAAAATCTGGACAAAAATAATGTAAATGCCTATACAATAACAAATCATAACAATACTCGATCTTGTTACGAAATGATTGATAAAGGCTATGATGTATTGATTGGCGCAGAGTTCAGTTGCATGGTGCCTGATTACAAAACCGGCATACATGTTTTAACTTATGGATTTGACAAAAAACAAGAAGAAGAACTTCAAAGACTTCGAAACAATATTTATGATTTTCAGAGATTCACATGCCAAGAAAACATTCCAACAATTTGGGCACATCCGTTATATCACTATAAATCGAGTAAAGCCCTTCCTCCTATTGAATTCTTCGAAAAGTTAGCATTGATTTTTGAAAGATTTGAAGTAATTAATGGTCAAAGAGACAGTCGCCAAAACATGCTTGTTAAAGCTTGGTTGGATACATTAACAATCGAAAAATTAGATTTGTTTGCCAATAAGCACAAAATAAACTTTAATGATTATTGCAGATTAGGCTACAAAAAAGTAATGACAGGTGGATCAGACTCACACATGGGGCTCTTTGCAGGTCAAAGTGGTGTATATTTACCTGTGGATAATCTAAAAACCGAACTTACGACCAAAAAGTCATCAGAAATTGCTCTTGAAGCAATTCGTACAGGAAACATTATCCCTTTTGGGACACATAATGATTCAACAAAACTAATTGTTGCACTATTAGATTATGTTTGTCAAATTGCTATAAACCGAAATGATCCGGGCTTAATGAGAATTGTACTACATAAAGGTTCCTATAGAGATAAATTAGTTGCTGTTTTAGCATCAAATGCTTTTGCCGAATTGCAACATCATAAAACAACAATGAGAATTATTGAGCTTATTCATAATAGCATAATGGGTAAAAAACCAAAGCTTTTTGATAGTTGGCTAATTCCTAACGATTATAAATATGTTTTTAACAAAGCCGTAAAGCTTTCGGAACTTGCCTCTCAAAACTACTCCGAATCACAAGAATACAGCAATGTTATCTATGACATGTACTATCATCTAAACACTTTGCTTTTTAAACGATTAGATAACAAACTTGCAAAAATAAATTTTGACTCACAAGAAAACGACATAAATAAAATACTCAATAAAATAGAATTACCTTCAGACATTAGAGAATATTTACCAAAAAAAGATAAAGAAAACAAATCAAAATCGGAGTTTAACATTACTGATTTCTTGGATGGATTGTCTTTCCCATTTCTATCTGCCGGTTTGCTGTTAGCAGCTAATTTTACCGGTGTAAAAGCAATGTATAACAACCGTAAACTATTAGATTTCTTTTCTAATTCGATTAATAAATTTAAACAAAATAAGAAAATACTTTGGCTAATTGATGAGCCATCCGAAAAGACTGATTTTGATAAAATGATTAATTATATTGCATTTTATTCCAGGAATACTAATCTCCCTATTGAGTTTATAACTTGCAGTAACAAAACTCAAGAACAGAATAATCTTTTAGTAATAAGTCCGGTTATTAGCATTAATAATCCAATCAAACAAATGAGCAAAATACTATTACCGGTTTTTCTCGAAGCTCAAAGAATTTTTGAACAACGAGAATACTCCCAAATAATTTGCTCATCCAATGGAATTTTGGGAGTTTTAGCCTTATACCTCAAATCAGCATTTTCTGTTCCGGCAGCTTTTGTAATTAATGATGAATACTCTCTCGATTTTGCAAAAAAACTACAATTAGATGCTGCAAATGAAAAGAGACTAATAAGATTATTAAGATTCTATTATAGCTCATTCGACAAAATTATTACTACAAACCAAGAATCAACCAAATGGATTAATAGCAAGAAAATGGCAATCCCTTCAAAAAAAATTATAGAATTAGATATTACAAATCAACAAATTAAAACTAATCAAACAAAAACAAACAATCAAATTTCAACTTTAATTGCTTGTTTAGACTAAAATTTCAAATCACCATAAATATACACCTAATTTATTAATCACTTAACACCTGCTTAACAATTTCTTAACCTATCTAAAATAGTTTTGAATGTTATAATTTAATCCATAAAATATGAAAAGAATTTCTACTATTTTCCTTCTAGCATCTATGATTTTTACTGTTTCTCAGTCAGTTTTAAAAGCTCAAGAAAACGATGAAAAAATAAAAATATCGGGTTATATTCAAACTCAATATCAACAATTTTTTGTGCCCGATACAATTGGTGGAACGACAAAGTACTTTTCTAACTTTAGTGGTGGTTCATTTACAAACGATTTAACATATAATCGTTTTCAGGTAAGGAGAGGAAGACTCTCTTTTACTCATGAAAACAAGCTTACAAACGCTAAATTATCATTCGATTTTACCGAAAAAGGATTTCATGTAAAAGACTTATATCTATCAGCAAAAGATCCTTACTTAAAATCTTTTGAGATTACAGCCGGTCTTTTTAATCGCCCATTTGGATACGAAATAGAAAGATCGTCACAATATAGAGAAACTCCTGAAAGATCGAGAGTTGTGCAAACATTATTTCCCGGTGAAAGAGATCTAGGCTTAAAATTAAAATTCCGTTTACCCGAAGACTCTAACCTAAATTTCTTTGAAATATCCGCAGCGATTATAAATGGTAATGGATCAGCTATCGAAACAGATAATTATAAAGACATTATTGGTAATTTAAGGCTTTTTACTCCTTCGGACATGGAAAACTTTAAAGCATCAGCAGGATTCTCATACTACACCGGCAAGTTTCAACACGTTTACGAACCGGTTGACACATTGGCATCAAATGTAAACACAAAATACTACATATATTATTTCGGAGAACTTGTTGATACAGCCGGAATTGCATATAAAGGTTTTTATATCGATTCGGCTCAAACATTAGCTTCGGGAACAACAGGAATTGGTGTTGCAAGAAAATATTACGGCATTGATGGACAACTCGAATTTCAGTCTCCATTTGGCAAAACCGAAATAGCCGCCGAATATATATGGGGCACACAACCTGCAGCAGTTAACAACAATAACATAGAAAAAGATTATGTAATTTACAATGACTTAAACACATATTCATCCACAGGGCCTTCTGTTGGAATGGCATGGCCTCTTCATGATCAGCCTCAACCATATAACCCAACTATGGCAAAACTTACCAGCAAAAACCACTCAACAATGGTTAGAAACTTTAGTGGAGGTTACATTTGTGTTGTTCAAAACATAATGGACACAAAACATCAGATAGTAATTAAATACGATTGGTACGATCCAAACACTGATATTGCAGGAAAAGACATTGACCTACTTTATTACAACGACACACTTGAAGTTGGCAAAACCTTTCTCTCTCCTGCTGATGTAAAATTCTCCACTATCGGAATCGGATGGAACTGGCAACTTAGCGAAAACCTAAAACTTTCAGCATACTACGAAAATGTTACCAACGAAATTACATCTATCGAAAATTATATTGGCGATTTGAGATTAGGTAGAAGATCATCTCCAGGCTTTGATAGAGATATAAAAGACGATGTCTTTACCGTAAGATTACAATACAAATTTTAAAAAGTAAAAAAATAGAAATATGAAAAAATACATTTTATTAATTGCATCCATTTTTATTTCAGGAATTATTCTTGCCGGCACACAATATTACAGAGCATCATATCGTGACGATCCAACAACTACGATAGTTATTGGTTGGTGTGATAACGGAACATCAACAAACGCAACTGTTTATTACGGAACCGAAGATTATAGTACTGTTTGGAGCGCATACCCAATGACACATACAGTTGACAGAACAGTTAGTCATCGTGGAAAAACAAATCGTTTTGCAAGATTAACAGGTTTAACTCCAAATACTGTTTATTATTTTGTAATTAAAGACGATCAGGGCACAAGTTCACGTATGTCTTTTAAAACTCTTCCAGACGACCCCAATATTCCTATTATGTTTATAAATGGAGGTGATACAAGAACAGGAGCATCCGGTTTTGAGTTTGAGACAGATTTATGTGTACCTCGTCGTCAAAAAGGATTCGATTTGGTTGCTAAAATTCGTCCTGATTTTGTGGCATTTTCCGGTGATTATATTTTTGCCGAAAATTTCCTTGTCGGTGGTGATCAATTATGGAGCAACTGGCTCTCTGATTGGCAAAGGACTATTGGAGGTCCTGAAACAAAAGGACGCTTAATCCCGATTGTTGGAGTTTATGGAAATCATGAAGATAATGGCGATCTTTACAATTTGTTCGACATACCTAACAGCAGTAATTATTACTCTTTTAGCGCAGGTAAACTATTTAGATTCTATTGCCTTAACACGGATTTAGAATGTGATCAAACTCAGCTCGATTGGTTTACAAACGATTTAGACACATATACAGATAACGAAAACGAACCCTATTGGAAATTTATTCAATATCACATTCCTCTTGCACCTCATGGTGAGTATAGTGTGTTACCTAGCTTAATTAACTGTTGGGCCACATTATTTGCCGATCATAATATCAGACTTAGTATGGATGGGCACTCGCATGTTATGAAAATAACAAATCCAATTTCTCCGGGCTCAGGTGCTGGTAGCGACAACGGATTTATTACTGATAATGAAACCGGGTGTGTTTACATTGGCGAAGGAAGCTGGGGGGCACCGATGAGAAATGTTTATACTGACGCAGGTGGAAAAGCATATAATTGGACTTATGATCAAGGAAAATTCCCTGGTTTCAATATTATTACAGTCCATAAACAAAAGTATGAGATTAGATCAGTTAATTTCGACAACACAAATCTGGCAAGTGTTCAGCAAGTTTCTCAAGACGATCCAGTGGGAACAATCCCGAGTGGTCTTGACTTATGGGTTATGAGTGGCAATAATGTTTTTACACTTTATAATAATGCTTTTGTTTTTAGTGATGATGCGAAACTTGTACAACTTTATACAAGTTCAGGAAGTTTAGTGCCAAACTTTTCTGCAACTACATATAATTACGAAGTTGAATTAGCTCCTGGAACAACAACAGTTCCCACAACCTTTGCTGTTCCAAATCATGCGGGAGCAACAGTGCAAATAACCAATGCTCAGAACACAACAGGAAGCGAATCAGAAAGAACAACTACAATTCTTGTAACAGCAGAAAACCAAACAAATACACAGGAATACACCATAGTTTTCTCAACACAAATTGCAGCAGATGCTACTCTATCTAACTTAACAACAAGTCTAGGAGAATTAGCTCCATCATTTAGCCCAACAACTTATAATTACACTGTCGATTTGCCATCTGGTACAACAACAATACCTACTGTTACTGCAACACCAAATGATCCTAGTGCTAATGTTCAAACTAACCAAGCTGCATCAACAGACGGAACAGCAACTGTGGTTGTAACATCTGCAGATTTAAGTCAAACAAATACATACACTGTCGATTTTGTAGTAGCCGCAGCTGATGCAAAAATGATTACTTCTTTTTCTGTTCCCGGCGAAATTCAAGCTGCAACAATAAATCAAGCAGAATTTACAATAGTCTTACACATGTCAACCGGTACAAATGTTACAAATCTAATTCCCACAATAACTTATATCGGGCAATCAATTTCTCCATTATCAGGAGTTGCACAAGATTTTACAAATCCTGTAACATACACTGTAACAGCTGCGGATTTAAGCACAGTTGAGTATTCTGTTTCTGTAAGTTTTGAAGATGTTATCTCTAACAACGCAAACCTAGCTAGCTTATCTGTTTCTCCGGAAGAGCTTACTCCTACATTTAATGCAGATGTACTTCATTATGATGTTACATTAGACGTTGGAACAGAAAATGTCAACATTTTGGCTACTGCTGCTGACCCAAATGCCGAAGTTAAGATTTTTCCACCTTTCGACTTAATGGGTAGCACTGCTCAAAGAACAGGAAATGTAATCGTTATCGCACAAGATGAAACAACAAATAAAATTTATTCAATTGTTTTCAATGGAGCAAATAGTATAACTAGCGAAAAATCATCAGGAAAATACTCATCAGTTTATCCAAATCCTGTAACAAATGAAATTAATATTGCAATCAACGAACAATTTGGAGATTGTAAAATTAAAATTCACAATGGATTTGGTCAAAACATCTATGAGAAAGAAGTTTCAAAAGGTCAGGAAGAAATCAAATTTGATTTATC
Organism: Bacteroidales bacterium; assembly: GCA_016937855.1. Lineage (GTDB taxonomy): Bacteria > Bacteroidota > Bacteroidia > Bacteroidales > ML635J-15 > Bact-19. The sequence goes on from JAFGVU010000086.1 coordinate 37,667, forward strand.
ATCTTATCCTTCCGGAACTTACTTTGTTGTAATTATAAACAATGAAAAATCAGATTTACATAGAATTATTAAAATAAAATAAAATGAAAATCACATTTGTCATAAGCCTTTTGCTTATCAGTATTTCGACACTACTTGCTCAGCCATTAACCTCACAGTGTGGCAGACTTGAAAGCACTTTTGACCCCGATTTTGCTCCATTTTACCATGGCGTTGCTTCGGGTGATGCTCTTAGCGACAGAGTAATAATATGGACAAGAGTAACACCGGTTAATTATACTGAAAGCATTGATGTTGAGTGGTTTATGGCAGAGGATTCTCTTTTTGAGAATATAGTTACTCAAGGAACCTTTACCACAGTTGAAGATATCGATTGGACAGTTAAAGTCGATGTAACCGGTTTAGAACCCGACACTTGGTATTTCTACTATTTTCGAGCCTTGGATTTAAACTCAATAATTGGTCGAACCAAAACAACCCCGGTTGGAGACACTGATAGTTTAAGGATTGCAACAATATCCGGCTCAAATTACAACAACGGCTATTATAATGTATGTCATCAAATTGCAGTTCGTAATGATGTTGATTATATTCTGCATACGGGCGATTATATTTATGAATATGGCACCGACGAGTATGGTAATCACTCAGAGAGATCTCTACAACCGGGACATGAAGTTACAACTCTGTCAGATTACAGAATGCGATATTCACATTATCGTCTCGACCCCGATTTAAGATACTCGCATCAGCAATTTGGATGGTATATTATTTATGATGACCACGAAACTGCAAATAACTCCTGGAAAGATGGAGCTGAAAATCATGATAGCGGTTCTGAGGGTGACTGGCAAACACGTAAGGAAAATGCCTTACAAGCTTATTTTGAATGGATACCAATGCGAGAAATTAATGATCCTGAACATCCCGAAAATAAAATACACCATACTGTTACTTTCGGTGATCTTGCAGCTTCAATAATGTTAGACACCCGACTCGAAGCTCGCGACGAACAAGGAGGCTTAGCAAACGATAACAATCAAAAGCGATTGTTAGGCGATGCTCAATTCGATTGGTTAAAAATGGAATTATATAATTACGAATACACAACACCTATTAAATGGAAACTTATCACACAACAAGTTATGATGGCTCCATTAAAAGTTGCAGGAATAGTTGTTAACAACGATCAGTGGGATGGATATCAATTTGAACGCCAACGTGTGCTAGATTGGATTTATGGAATGTCGATTAAAAACACTGTTGTTCTTACCGGCGACATACACACATCCTGGGCAAACGATGTTCCAAATCCTACAATTGGCGAATATGGTAGCAACGGGCAAGGTAGTGGAACTGTAGAATTTGTAACTCCATCTGTTACCAGCCCAAGTACAAATAGTTTTTTTGGTGGTATTGGATCGGGAGCTATTCAACTTGCAAATCCACACATGAAATGGGTTAACTTAGATGCAAGAGGATATTATATTTTAGATGTTAATAAAACAAGATGTCAAGCAGATTGGTATTTTATTAATAATATAAACGACAGGAATTATGTTGAGTCATGGGCGGCATCATGGTATGTAAACGATCAGGAGAGCTTTTTACGCCAAGCCTCTATTCCTTCTATTAGAATGACACCAAACCCCGGACTTGCACCTGAATATCCAAACCAACTTGTAGAAGTAAATCAACTTTATTCAGACATTACTAACGAATTGGTAATTATTGGAGCATACCCAAATCCTGTTGAAGATAAAGTTTTTATTCAGTTTTTCATAAAAGATAGTCAAGAGATAAAATTAAATTTTACAAATAATTTAGGACAAATAATGTTCTCAAAAACTTTTGTTTCTAAATGCTCAGATCTTAACTATTACGAATTAGACCTAAGCAATTATTCATCCGGTAATTACTTTGTAACAATAACCACAGAATCAGGACTTTCAAAAACAAAACAAATAATAAAAAAATAACATGAAAAGTATTAGTATTTTCATTTTCGCAGTAATATTTACAATAACTGCTTATGCTCAACATTTTAGCATCGATCCGTCAAACGGCTGCGGAAGTGCCGAAGTAAGTTTTACCAATCTACATCCTAGCGAAGGTTATACCCCACAAATGTTTATAACAACAGGTTTTAATTACCAATGGGATTTTGGGAACGGAAACACATCAACTTCTGAAAACCCTGCACCAGAAATGTTTGATGGCCCCGGAGAATACCAAATACAATACACAGTAACTATCGACACAATTGGCTTCGAACTCAGCAAAATCGTTTTGGATGGTTATCTTGGCTGCACGGACCCGGAAGTTTTAGGAATTGGCGGTGATGTAGATGTATATATTGAATTGTATGATAACAATAGCAATTTATTAATTAGCACCGAAGACGACGCTGATAGCTATCAGGTTGATCCCGAAGAAAACAATCAACTCGAGTTTTCTCTGGGCTCATTAAATATTGGTTCTTCAATTCCTTTATGGCTAAAAATCATGGATAGTGACTCGGCTGACGCGGATGACAATTGCATTGATGATGGAGAAGGTGATGGAACAATGATTGCTATTCAATTACCACCAAATAATGCCGATGGTTTTTTTGAAACAACAAAAGTTATTGAAACAACAACTCCAAATGGTGATTTGACCATTACAGCATACTTCAACAAACCTGTATTAATCTTGTCACAAACACTAACAGTCGATGTTTTTCCTCTTCCCGGAGCACCATCGGTGGACAATCAAAATCTTAATCTTTGTGTAGGCTCTGAAATGCCGGTAATCGAAGCCAGTGGAGATAATATTGAGTGGTATGACGATGAAGAATTAGCAAATTTAATACATTCTGGGAACGACTTTACCCCAAACTTAGAGACTGAAGACAGCATTTATACTTTTTATGTAACACAAACCGACAATATAAACTCCTGTACTAGCGCAGCGACTGTAGTGACAATAGATTACGGCACAATGGCTTCGCCAACAATGGAAAACTATGCTTCTAGTTACTGCTATGGACAAATAATGCCTGATTTTGTGGCTATTGGTGAAAACATAAATTGGTACTCTGACGAAAACCTAGAAAATTTAATAAATAGTGGCAACACATTAGAAGTTAGCAATTACGATGTTGGTGAACATACATATTATTTTACACAATCAAATAGCGAACAAACTTGTGTTAGCGAAACTGCCGAATTATCTTTTACAGTTATTGATGCAATACAAGCCAATATTACAAGTACTGATGTTTCATGTTTTGGTGGATCAGACGGAACCGCAAGTGTAGAAATAATTGCCGGAGATGAGCCATTTGCGTTTAATTGGTCAGATGGTAGCACTAGTCAAAATTTAACAAACGCAGAAGCCGGAGATTATACTGTTACAATCAGAGACAATAACTTTTGCCTACTTGTGCTTGATGCTGTTATTGGCAGTCCCAACGAATTAAACATAGTAACAACAGTAGAATCGGGTTTTTGTCCATATCACGAAGTTGGTAGAGTAACTGCAATTGTTACCGGTGGTACTGGAAATTATTCTTACCAATGGTCTAACGGCTCACAAGATGACTTTGCAGATACATTAACTGAAACATTTTACACTCTAACTGTAACAGATGAAAACTCGTGTCAAAAAACTGCCGAAGTTGAGATTGAACAAACAGAAGATTTTGTTATCAGTAAAATAATTACAAAAGCTTCATGTCCCGACAACAGCGATGGTGTTATTTCCATAAGCACAACAGGTGGAACAGCTCCTTATGAATTTTATTGGGAAAATGGAGTTACAGATACTATTGTTGAGAATTTATCAGCTGGAACTTATTCAATAACAATAACCGACTTCAAAGGATGTACACATACCGAAAACATAGATATTGACAACACATACAGTATATGTCTAGTGCCGGCAAGCGTTTTAACTCCAAATAACGATGGCAAAAATGACTATTGGAAAATTATGTTTATCGAAATGCACCCGCAAGCTGAGGTATTTGTTTATTCGAGAGCAGGACAGTTAGTTTTTAATTCAACAGGATACAATTCTGATTGGGATGGAACAAATAACGGCAAAGTATTACCAACCGGATCATATTTGTACATCATAGATTTAAAGGACAATTCCGATCCAATGAGAGGCTATATTGATATTATCAGATAAAAAATGAAAAACGAAATGAAAAAAATAATAGTAGTATTAAGTGTGATTCTGTTCGCAGTAAACCTATTTGCCCAAAACGAACCAGTTTTTAGCAATTATTTAACAGAAAAAACAATAATAAATCCGGCAGCTGCAGGTACAAACCCAAACACAAAAATAAATCTATTAGCTAAAAATTACTTTTTGGGATTTGCCGAAAAAAATCCCGGAACTCAAGTACTTAGCTTAAGCACTAAAAAAGACTATTACGGCATTGGATTAATCTTAAGCAACGATTATTTTGGCAATACTCGAAGCACTGTTTTTAATTTGGCTTACGCATATCACCTAAAACTCAATGATATCGGGTATGTTTCGATATCGTTAGCTCCAAAATTTAGACAATTTGCACTCAATCAGTCCGAATATCAATATTTTGACAATGATGACCCCGCGATTAGTGGGACAACTGAAAGCAAAATAGTTTTTGATGCAGATTTTGGGGCTGCTATTTATTCTGATTCATATTATGCTGCTATAGGCGTAAAAAACCTATTAGAGCCAAATGTTAGCTTAGGAGGAAACACATCTGAGGAAAACAAAATACTTCGAGTTTTTAATCTTAATGCAGATTACAAATTTATGTTTAACGATGATTTTCATTTAGAACCTTCGCTTTATTTTGCTTATTCGAGTGCCGATTTGTTTTATGACATTAATGCACGTGCAATAATTAAAAACCTAATATGGGCAGGAGCGTCTTACAAAAGCACGAAAAGTATTTCGGTAATGTTTGGTGTTATGTACAAAAATATACATTTTGGCTATGCTTACGATCATTCATTTGCAAAAATATCTAGTTTTAGCAATGGTTCGCACGAAATTGTACTTGGTTATGAGTTTGTTAAACCGGAATCAAAGGCGAAAATGTAACAAATTAAAGTTCACTATAAAAAGATAGACAATTTATCCTAACATAGTTCTAATCGACTCTGCTAAACGTTTTACTCCTTCTTCAATTTGTTCGTGAGTTGGGAACGAAAAGTTTAATCGCATAGTATTTATGCCACTACCATCGCAATGAAAAACTTTTCCGATAACAAAAGCTACATCTTTTTCTATTGCAATCTTAAACAATTCTTCGCTGTCCATACCCTCAGGTAAATATAAGAAAAGAAATAATCCGCCTTCTGGCTCTGTCCATGTAATTTCTTTAGGCATATATTTTTTAAAACATGATAGCATCAAATCTCTTTTAATGCGATACATATCAATGGTTTTTTCAAGATTGAGCTTCAACATACCCTTTTCCATGTATTTTGCAACCGCCATTTGTAATATTGCCGGAGTACACAAATCGACAGCTTGTTTTGCGGTAATAAACTTTTCGATTATTTTTTTGTGAGCCACCACCCATCCTATTCTAAAACCTGGAGCCAAAATCTTTGAAAAAGTCCCAAGAACTACAACTCGATCAGACTTGTCGAGTTCAAACATCATTTTTTGTTCTTTTCCGTCAAATCTCAATTCACGATATGGACTATCTTCGATAACCAGCAAATTATATTTGTCTGCAATTGCTAAAAGCTCTAATCGTCGCGATTCAGGATAAGTAATTCCGGCAGGATTCTGAAAATCAGGGATTAGGTACAAAAACTTTGGCAAATCATCCTCTTGTTGCATTTTAGCGAGTGTATTTTCCAATTCAATAGGACACATACCTTCTTTATCAAACTTAATCCCAACAGGTATTCCTCCATAGGATCTAAAAGCAGATAATCCACCGAGATATGATGGTAATCCACAAATAATTTTATCACCGGGATTGATAAATATTTTACCGGTTAAATCTAAACCTTGCTGTGAGGCGGTTGTAATCATTATATTATTAATGCCTATCTCAACTCCTTGAGATTTATAGTGATTCACAAGTTGCTCACGCAACTCATTACAGCCTTCGGTTGTTCCGTACTGCAAGGCTTTTGTCCCTGCAGTTTCGAGAACCTCGTTCATACAAATTTTAATATCATCAACCGGAAATGACTTTTCGGCAGGTAATCCGCCGGCAAATGAAATAATTTCAGGTTTTTGAGTAAGTTTTAAAATTTCACGAATAGCCGAACGCTTTGCAGCAGCCATATTCTTCGACAATAATGAATCTAAATTATCTAACATGTCTGTAATTTTTGGTTGAACAAAATTAAAAAATATTCAAAACACATCACAATTTATTAATGTGTTTTACAATATTTATTGATTATACTGCAAAAGGTTTACGATTCAGAATTGATTGTCCTAGGGTTATTTCGTCAGTATATTGCAGCTCATCGCCTATTGCAACCCCTCTTGCCAGAATGCTTACAGAAACATTAGTATTAGCAATTTTTCGATTCAAATAAAAATTTGTAGTGTCCCCTTCCATTGTTGTGGGTAAGGCGAGAATTATTTCGGAAACATTACCAGTATTAATTCTCTCGATTAGATTAGCAATGTTTAACTCTCCTGGACCAATCCCATCCATAGGGGAAATTATTCCTCCCAAAACATGATATAGCCCATTATATTGAGAAGTTGACTCAATTGCCATCACGTCGTGAATTCCCTCAACTACACAAACCAAGGACTTGTCCCTAGAATTATCGGAACAGATTGCACAGACATCACTATCTGAAATATTATTACAGATTTTACAAAACTGAGTTTCCTGCTTCATTTTAGAAATCGCTCTAACAAAATTTTCGACATCAGATTCGCTTTTTCTTAATAAGTATAAAGCAAATCGAGTTGCAGTTTTTTTCCCTATTCCCGGCAAGCTCGAAAACTGTGAAATTGCATCATCCAAAAGCTTACTTGATCTTCCGCTGTAATTCATCCTAACTAAAATTCATAAACATCATAAAAACCTGCACCATCGCTATAAGAACCAGAAACAACCAGCTTATGTTTAATGGCATCTTTAAACCAAATTACTTTAATTAGATTTCCCTTGTTCCCAGTAATAATTCCGCCTTCAATACCCCAATAAATATCTCGATAATCATCACAAGAAATTTTATAATAAGGCATAGCCCTGTTAAATGGTGTTGCAGGGTGACTTACAATCTTGCATTCATCTTTAATAACTTCTTGATAAAGAAAATCTCTGACTTTTTCACTTATAAAATTAAAATTCTCATTAAGATTATCGTCAACATCAACATGAGGACTATGTCCTGCTGCTTCGAAGATATGTAATTCTTCGCGTAATCCTAGCTTTTTTGCCTCGATATGAATTACCAGAGAGCCATACATTTTGTTTAAAATTACTGAACTAAAGTTGCCTTTAATATCTTTAAATGGATAATCATGATTTATTGGCACAACATCGTCAGCATCACCATGAAATGAGATAATTGAAGCATTGGAATTTTTCAAAAGTGCCAAGTCATTAACTGCTCCCCACATATTTATAACAGCATCAATCTCAAAATTATCCTTTAAGTTGTTTGTAGAACTCTCAATATCACCTTGGTCGTCATAGAGTAAAGAGTTTCGTGTAGTTTCCGGACGATTTTTGTTACGCATAAAGGCAAGATTTAAAGAGGTAACTCCTCCGGCGCTTGATCCGCCGACAAATAACAAATCTTTGTTTATCCCATATTTCTCACTATTATGAACTAGAAATCTCATTGCTGCATGAGCATCTTGCAATGCTCTGTAACCTGCTCTCTCAACAGAAGGACCAATTAGCTTATACCCTAAACGATAGTTTATTGAGGCAGTAACATATCCCAAAGATGCAAAATACTTACACCATTCAACCATTGCTTCGGTTTTTTTATCGCCAATATAAAAACCCCCACCATGAATAAACATAATTAGTGGTCTGGATTTTAGAGTATCTCCTCGTGGCAAATAAATATCCATTCTTAAATCCAAATCACGTTTACTTACAGTGGACAACACTCCCTTTTCAATAATTTTTAGATAACTTTCGTTTTCGGCTTCATAAGAATCCATATAACCTCGCGCCTTGCCATAAACCACATCATTTAATACATCAACCTCGAAAACAGGTTTCTGATAACGGGCAGGATAAACAATTAAAGACTCTTGCTCGTATTTTTTAAATTCTACATAATTACTCCATTTGTAGTTTTTGAAAATCTTGAGAAATTTTTCATTTACTCCATATTTCCCAATTATTGAATTTTCTTTAAAAAGAAAATCGGGTCTTACTTCGAGAGTTTCGTTCTCGAGTTCTAAGATATAAGATTTGCGTTTTTCATAGAGCTTAAATTTATGAGTTTGTGCAAAAATATTCTTATCATCTACAAAATAAAATCCTTCGGCATTTTTACCATTAACAGATTCAAACTTTACATAGTAAACACTGTCATTAATCTTACCAAAATAATATGCATCTGTATCTATTTTATCAAGACTAAAAAGCAATCCAGGAGATATGGATTTTGTTTGTTGAGCTGTTGAGTAGAAAGTAAAACTTACTAAACTCACTACTATCAATGTAAAGATTAAAAACTTCCTCATAGCATAAAATTTTTGTAAAAATAACTCAAAACAATACATTTCAACAATAATATTATGAAAACTTTTCAAGAATATGCTTGGACAAGAAAAAAAAACTTGTGATAATTACAAAAAAAAGAAATGAGTCCTCTACTAATTTTAGCAATCGTCTTATCTTACTTCGGAGTGCTGTTAGTTATTTCATTTTTTACATCAAAAAACGTAAATAACGAAGGTTTTTTTCTAGGCAATAGGAAATCGAAATGGTATATTGTTGCAATAGGAATGTTAGGCTCTTCTATTTCGGGTGTTACTTTTATTTCTGTTCCGGGTTGGGTGCAAACAACTCAAATGACTTACATGCAAATGGTTTTGGGTTTTGTTCTAGGCTATATTGTTGTTGCAAATGTTTTACTTCCTCTCTATTACCGTCTAAATCTAACTTCGATATATACTTATTTAGAAAATCGTTTTGGCATTGCCTCATACAAAACCGGAGCATCTTTCTTTTTATTATCGCGGACAATTGGCTCAGCAGCAAGACTTTATGTTGTTGCTAACGTACTTCAGGTTAGTATTTTTCAACAACTAAATGTTCCTTTTTGGACAACAGTTATAATCACAATAATGTTAATATGGTTATACACCTACAAAGGAGGAATTAAAACTATTATTTGGACTGATACTTTGCAAACCATTTTTCTTTTTACAGCTCTTATTGCCACAATAATAATTGTAACAAAAGAACTAAACTATACATTTTCCGAGAGTGTGTCTGCAATAACCAATAGTCCAATGTCAAAAATATTTGAATTTTCCGATTGGGGATCATCACGACACTTCGTAAAACAGTTTATTAGTGGAGCCCTTATAACAATTGTTATGACAGGTTTAGATCAAGATATGATGCAAAAAAATTTAAGTTGTAAAAACATAAAAGAAGCAAAAAGAAACGTACTTAGCTATGGTTTTGCTTTTATTCCGGCAAACATACTTTTTTTATCATTAGGTGTTTTGTTGATGATTTTTGCAAACCAATCGGGCATTAATGCTAACTTAATTCAGGCGGACAACCTATTCCCTTATATAGCAACCCATTCGCTCGGTTCAGTTATTCTTATTTTGTTTCTAATTGGATTAATGGCTTCGGCATACTCGAGTGCCGATTCTGCCCTAACGGCTTTAACAACCTCGTTTACTGTTGATATTGTTGGGATAAAAAACAAAAGCGAAAATCAGGTAAAAAGAATACGAAAACGCACTCATATTTCTTTTTCTATTATTATGGCAATAATGATTATTTTATTTGATATTCTTAACGAAAAAAGCATCATCGACACAATATATGCAATCGCCGGCTATACTTACGGACCTTTGTTGGGATTATATGCTTTTGGATTATTTACAAAACGTCAAATTTACGATAAAGCAACACCTTATATTGCAATTTTAAGCCCTTTACTATGCTTTGCTATTAGCTATTTGCTTAAAACACAATTTGAATATTCAATGGGGTACGAACTTTTACTGCTAAATGGTCTTATCACTTTTGTTGGACTATCTTTCTTTACAAAAAAGTAACATTTTATCTACCTTCGTATAATTTAATTGAACATCCAAAAGTTATAATTTTATTTTCGCTATATTTGTTGCAAACACATAATTTTAGAATTAATCAAATTTAATATTTTATTAAACTGAGATATTAAAAAATGGTATAGTTTTAGTATGGAGTCAAAAAAAACAAAATGTTGATATTATGAAAAAATCACTTACCCTACTTTTTTTATTATGCAGTATTGCCTTAATCTCACAACCTGTTCAGGAAACAATTTTAACTGACAATTTTACAGATCCATATACTCTAAAAACAGAAGATATGGACAATAATACTCACCCCGATATTATCGCATGTGGTGTTGGGGGTATTGTTTGGTTCAGTAACGAAGATGGCACTAATTTTACAAAAAATGTATTGCTCGACTCTCTCTCCGTTGTTTCAGATATTGAAGTTTTAGACTATAATGCGGATACACATCTTGATATTATTGGCATAAACACCTCAACCGGAAAAATCTTTTGGCTTGAGAATGATGGAAGTATGAATTTTACACATCACCTTATTACTGATACAATCGTTGATTTGCGCAAAATGAGTGCAGCTGATATGGATAATGACGGAGATATTGATATAATGTTTTCGGTTTACAGTGGAGGCTTTTACGACATATATTTGTACGAAAATATTGGGTTAGGCTTTACCTCTACTAAAGTTGACAGAGTTGATTTTAATGACATCTATATATTCGATTACAATAATGATGGGTATATAGATTTTCTTACAAAAACAAATTACAGCCCTTTTACAACTGAGGAGTTAGCAATTATGATTAACGACGGAAGCAATACTTTTATAGAAACTCAAATATATGAAAAATCCGGTTCAATAGACATTACCGATGCCTACTTTGTGGATCTGACCGGGAATGGAGTCGGCGATTTAATAATTGCCGATAATGTGCAAAACACACTATTTTGGCTATGGAATTCAATTTCTCCCAGAACAATTCTAGCATCTGCAGATCCCACAAATGTTATGGTTGGCGATTTTAATAATGACGGAATTTATGACATCGTTTATAAGGACGAAGACTCCGGCGATAATGATTTTAAAGTACTTCAAGGTGCTAACCCCGGCACATCAATGACTTTTTCTCAAGAATATGTTTTTGATTTAGATGCTACTTCATCAGGATTAATTTGTCTGGATGTTAATTCCGACAACTTACCCGAATTTGCATATACTTCAGCTGCTAGAGACGAAGTTGCTTACTTTAAAAATAACGATAGCTTCTCCTTTACATTAAAAAAGCTATCTACAAATGTATCTCAACCTGAATCCTTAAATCTTGTTGACCTCGATCAGGATGGAGATTTAGATATAGTTTGTATTACAAGTAATGAGGAAATGTCATGGTTTGACCAACAAGCAGACGGTACATACAAGCAGGTTATTATTACCAGCGACCTTAACAATCCTATCGAGGTAAAAGTAAATGACGTAGATGATGACGGCGACCTTGATATTATTTCTGCTTCAACCGGTGATGCGGATTTTTCGATTTGGTACAATGATGGGAATGAAAATTTTACAGAATTTCAACTAACAAGCACTTCATCTCAAATATCAAATCCTTCATTTTTCGAAATTACCGATCTGGATAATGATGGCGATAAAGACTTTGTTATTGTAGGTTCATCAATATCATCCACATATCCAAAGGGAGTATTTTGGATTCGAAATGAGGGTGGTGGTGTTTACAGTTCCCCAATTGCAATTAAAACAAATGTTAACCTTATGGGTCAGGTTGCAGTTTACGACTTTGATGGAGACGGAAACAAGGACATTATTGTTTCAAATGATGAGTATGGATCTACAGGTTTATTCATTTTTAAAAACAATGCATCTGCTTCGTTTTTTACATTAGTTAGCACCTTTACAAGTTTTAGAGCTGTTAGAGTAGAATTAGGTGATATTGACGGAGATGGACTTATGGATTTTGTTACACGAAACGATGATGATAACGATTTAGTTTGGTTTAAAGGTAACGGTGATTTAACTTTTACTCCCAATACAATTACAATGAGCGAATTCAGAGATGTAAAGTTTGCCTTAGTGGATGATAACAATGATGGTGATACCGATATTTTCTTCTACACATTTTACTATGGATTTACTAATGGAGCAGAGTTTAATGCCGGTATTTTAAATAACGATGGAAATGAAAACTTTACTCAAACATATTTTTTGGAAAATGTAAACAATATGCTTAGCGCCATTCCTCTTGATATTGACTATGATTCAGATATCGACTTTTTTGTTGGTATGGATGTCCAAGACAAAATTTCTTTTTACGAAAATATGGCAATCGACTTAATCGACCCTACGGTTTCAGCATGGCCGACAACAACAGCTATCATATACGGAGATGCTTTAAGCAGCTCTGTACTCTCCGGTGGTACAGCATCTGTTCCTGGAATTTTCGAGTTTCAGACCCCATCAATGACACCAAACGCAGGTATATACTCTGCAACTGTTAAATTTATTCCTGATGATGCTGCAACTTACTCTGTAGTTTTAGGCAATGTCGATGTCACAGTTCATAAGGCTGATCCTGTAATTACAACATGGCCAGCTGCCAGCGATATTGAGTACAGTCAGGCATTAAGTACATCTGTTCTTTCAGGTGGTGTTGCTTCAGTAAGCGGAACTTTCACATTTGATAATCCTACTACAACTCCGTCACTAGGAGTTTATACCGCTGATGTAACTTTCACTCCTGACAATGTTTCAAATTATAATACTGCTAGTGGAACTGTTGATGTAAATGTTATCCAGGCCAATCCAACAATAAATTCATGGCCAACTGCATCAGATATTACTTATGGAGAAGCACTAAGTGCTTCCATTTTAACCGGTGGTGCTGCTTCTGTTCCAGGTACGTTTACTTTCGACAATCCTACAACAATTCCTAATGCA
>JAFGVU010000087.1 GCA_016937855.1 Bacteroidales bacterium
TATTATAAATTCAGAAGCATAAGCAAAGAAATGTACGACTATAGAAAATCGTTAATAAAGCACGTTTATAATCAACAAACTGGTGATGTTCAGCTTTTTGGCGATCCTGTTCCAATGTTTTCCAATATTAAAAATGGTTTAGGTGTTTTTGCCGGATATTCAGAGGTTTTTGATAGTCTTTTTGTTGAAGAAACAATTTTTTCTTTTTAATTATTTTTATTATAAAAACAATGCAAAAAACAATAACATTCGTCTTCGTCTTCGTCATATTTACAATATCAGTATTTTCTCAAAATTACACAATAAACGGATATGTTTCAGATGCTTTAACCGGCGAAAAACTTGTAAATGCTACTGTTTTTATCAACTATAAAAATGCAGTTTCAACAAATGAATATGGTTACTATAGTTTGATAATAAAAGAAATATCGTTAGATAGTGTGAAACTTTTTGCCTCTTTAATTGGGTACGAAAAACGAGAAAAAAATATTGATTTAAGAACAACTCAAAGTGTTAATTTTCAGTTACAATCAAACACAAATATTGACAGTATTGTTGTAACAGGTCAAATACCGATAACTCAAAATACCGATATTGGCACAGTGAGCATTCCTGTAAATCAACTCAAACTAATGCCAACAATAGGTTCAGAGTCAGATGTTTTTAAAAGTTTACAGCTCATGCCCGGAGTTCAGGCAGGCAGCGAAGGCAAAAGCAATCTGTTTGTCCGAGGTGGTTCACCAGATGAAAATCTCATACTTTTAGATGAGGTGCCTCTTTATTACGTAAGTCATCTTGGCGGTTTTCTTTCTGTGTTTAATACAGATGCTCTAAGTTCGGTAAAGATGCACAAAGGCGGATTTCCTGCACGATACGGAAGCAGACTTTCGTCGGTTGTGGATATTAGAATGAAAGAAGGAGACATGAATAATTATCATGGTGATTTTGCAATAGGTCTTCTAAATACAAAAGTTTTATTTGAAGGACCAATTATTAAAAATAAAGCTTCGTTTATTTTTTCAGTTAGATTTTTACCCATAAATTTAATATTAAAACCTTTTAGTTTTTTAACAAATAATGGTCAAATGATTGGTTATAATTTTCATGATGTAAATGCTAAAGTTAACTATAAAGTTAACGATAATAATCAAATTTTTTTTAGTTTTTATACAGGCGATGACAATTTAAGTGTAGATTTACCCAAAATTTATGCTACTGACCAAAAGGTACATTATGATCAAAAGTGGGGAAATAAACTTGTAGCATTTCGTTGGAATCATATATTTACGCAAAAATTATTTTTACATACAACTGCATCTTTTACACAATTTCGGTATTTAAACAAATTAATCGTTAATAACTTTGATGATGCAAGTTTTTTTAAGTACGATTTTTTCACAGGAATTAGGGATTATTCTGTAAAAACAACAATTGATTATAATGTATCTAAAAATTATAAGTTAAAAATAGGAGTAAATTCTATTTATCATAATTTTAGTCCCGGTTTAACTTATTTTAAAATCACAAATTCCGATACAGTTCAAACCGACACAACAACCGGGCTTGCAAAGTTCTCAGGCTTTGAAAACATTTTTTTTATCGAAAATAATATTTCTATAGGCGATTTTTTTGCAGCTAACATTGGTTTACATTTTTCACATTATTATCTTGGTAAAGCAACCTTTACGTCCTATGAACCAAGAATAGTTTTAAATTTTATTTTACACAAAAATTTTTCTGTCAAAACAAGTTATTCGGAAATGGAGCAATACGTTCATTTGCTTACCAATAACACAATTAGTCTTACTCCTGACGTTTGGGTTCCGTCTGACAAGAATATAAAACCGTCAAGATCAAAGCAATATTCTTTTGGATTTTTTAAATATTTTCCACAAAAAAGCATAGAATTAAGCATAGTTTCTTATTACAAAATTTCAAATAATTTAATATCATATAAAGAAGGAGCTGTTTTTATTGGAAATGCCGAAAATTGGCACAACAAAATTGAAACCGGAGGAAATGGAACAGCTTATGGCTTAGAATTTCTTTTGCAGAAAAAACAAGGACGCACAACAGGTTGGATTTCATATACTTATGCAATTTCTTTAAGGCAATTTGAAAATATTAACTTTGGAGAACCTTATTCTTTTAAATACGACAGAACTCATGATTTCAGCATAGTTTTAAGTCATAAAATTAACGATAAAATTACATTTTCGGGCGACTGGGTTTATGGCTCTGGTTATCCGTTTACAATGCCTATTGGAACGTATAATATTATTGATGATGGCACAATGATGAATGAAGTTGTTGACTTTGAACAAAATCAGAACATATTTATTTATGCTGATAGAAACAGTTATAGAATGAGAGCTTATCATAGGTTGGACTTTGCTGCTAATTTTACAAAAAAAGTTAAACGTGGTTTAAGAACATGGACAGTAAGTGTTTATAATTTATATAACAGACAAAACCCCTATCTTTATTACACTAAATATAATAAAAACGATAAAAAAATTCATTTATATCAACAAAGTCTCTTTCCAATTATCCCATCAATAAGCTACAGTTTAAAGTTTTAGTTTTTCACGTCTTCCAAAATCCACTCCGAA
>JAFGVU010000088.1 GCA_016937855.1 Bacteroidales bacterium
TAAAAACACAATTGACAATGATATAACAGAAATCGCGAACAACAACACCGACATAAATCCTCCAACAGATACAATTACCGAAACAGAAATTATCGTGGAAAACGACATTAACACAGAACCTACCGACACCATCAATAAAATAGTAGAAAATGAAATTGTTGATAATTCTACCGAAAACGATATTATAAACACAACTGATACAATTATCGAAACCGAAATTATTATTAATGAAACTGATTTAATATCAGAAAACATGACACAAATTGATGAGACAGACAATAACAATACCGACACAAATTTTGTAACCGAAAATACGAATGAGACTGCAGAAGTAAGAACCGAAATTAATTCAGAATTAGATTTAACCAATATTTTTGATGCAAATGAGAGAGCATTTTACTCTGCCACCAATCCAATTCCCGGGATACCCGAATCAAATGGACTATTTTATCGGATTCAGATTGCAGCATTTAACGGAAAAGTTAATGATGATAGATTTATCGGCATGAAGCCCATTTTCTGGGAACCGGTTCCAAACTCAGCTCTGATAAGATATATTGTTGGCAGTTTCGCTAAATACAACAGTGCAGTCAATAATCTTCCAACAGTAAGAGCTATGGGCTATGCCGACGCATTTATTGTTGCTTATTACAATGGGAAAAGAATTCCAATTTACGAAGCAAGACGTATCGAAGAGCAAGAATCGGTAATGTCTCAAGAAGATTTAATTGCTGAAAACACAAACACTGTTGGCAATACCGATACTCAGGAAAACAACAACAACACTAACGAAATAATCAACGAAAACAACCAAGAGTCTGACAATAACGTAACAGTGGAAACTGAATTAAATAACGAAGAAACAGCAACCAATATAAGCGAGGAAACTAAAGAGGAAATCAGAGATTTAACACAAAGTACTGGTATTTTCTTTACCGTACAAATTGGAGTTTATGCAACACAAGTTGGTTCCGATCGTTTATTCGGACTAGATCCGATAATGTATCATAATTATGCAGGGAATTTAGTTCGTCACACTTTTGGCAAATATTACGATTTAAACACAGCCATAAACGAGCAAAATAAAATCAGGCGACTTGGCATACCCGATGCGTTTGTTGTGGCATATCGTGATGGCGAGAAAATCAATCTGAACGAAGCGCGTAATTTAATTGCCAATTTAGCTCAGGCTCCTGAGGATGAGATTACACTAAACATCCCCGAAGATGAGATACCTGAAGTTCCTCCTGTAATAGAGGAGAGACCTGTAAGAAACGAACAACCGGATAACGATGCTACAATTGCAGAAACCGCACCACCGGTAATTGAGTACTACATACAAATTGGTGTTTTTAGAAACGATGTAAATAATTTTATCCGGGA
Organism: Bacteroidales bacterium; assembly: GCA_016937855.1. GTDB lineage: Bacteria > Bacteroidota > Bacteroidia > Bacteroidales > ML635J-15 > Bact-19. Next base: position 1,384 of record JAFGVU010000088.1, read on the forward strand.
TTCGTTTAGACGCATAGCAGGCGACAGCCAATTAGTAAGACTAACAAACAATGATCTAAGCATTTATCGTATAGGCATCTTTGGTTCATACAATGCAGCAACGGCAAAACTAAATGAGGTCAACAACTCGGGACTTACCGATGCATTTATAGTTGCTTACGTAAACGGCAAAAGAATTGATGTTGCAAAAGCCCGAATATTGGAAAACAATTAGCACATCATTGAGAATAAATGAGGTTGGTGGGTTTTTTGTGGAGGACTTGGCAATCCCGAAGGATCGGGACAAGTTGTGTGTAGATGTGAAGGGTTGGCATTTTTATAGTCTAAAATTCATTTTTTCTTTTCACCGACAAAAATATGGTTGTTGAATAATGTATGAGGTGCACTAATTAAGTTAATGTCAAATTTTAAAGACGGTTCTACTCTTGAACTTGCATTATGAATTCTAAAAGAAATCTGCCAACCTTCATTCAATGATACGATTAGTGTTGTTTTGGAATCTTCTTCATAAACAACCTCTATTAACCTTGTAGGCAATTTTAATTTTTGAATTTTTGCTTTTGGATTATTTTTTTCAAATGGTTGATTCAAAGTACCGTGCAAGTTGTAAGCTTGAATTTCGACAGTATTATTTCCCTTGATTACTTTGTAAAAGTCCTTATTGCCTATTAAATACTCAACTAATTTTTGTGGTATTTGAGATGGGTTTTCTTTATCAAGTCTCAATAATTCTTTACGAAAAGCATCTAAAAGTGGAACATAAATTCTATCATGCATTTCTGGAATTGACGTCCACTTTGTATTTTTATCCTTAACTCGCAAACTTGTTAAAAAGTCAAATATTGGCGTAATTTCCTTAAAATAATTACTTGAACATGGAATTCCAATCCATTTTTCTCCAAAATCAATTTTCTGAGATAACCTTGAATGTTTAACTGCTCGATGATTATTTTTTGCGGAAATTCCAATTTCCCATTTCTGTAATAAACGAATTGCCAAGACATCTCTAACGTCCCCAGATTGACCTTCGCTGTCTGATGCTATTTCAAGTTGCAAAGTATCTTCAGGGGTGATGCTATTTGATAATCGAGGCTCAATATCAACAAGAAAATTTATCGCAGCACTTGACACAAGAGAATACAAACCTTGTTCATCTTCAGAAAAACTTTCAAAACAGAATTTTGCATTATGGTATGGGTCACTTTCAATAATGATAACGTTGTTGTTTGGGTTTTTTAAACGTTGATAGAATTCTTTTAGTAGAGCATATTCAAATGCTTTTCCTGTTTTAGTTTGTATCGCCATGGTACATTAATTCATTTTCGCATTTATTTCTTTTAATTTTTCTTTCGATTAAACTTTTTTTAATTTCCTCAGCAAGGTAATAGGCTAATCTAACAGGTACAGCATTCCCAATCATTTTATAACCTGCTGAAATATTATCATATTGGAAAATAAAATTATCTGGGAACGTTTGTATTCTCGCACATTCACGAACACTTAGCCTCCTATAAAGTTGCTCTTTGCCTTTTACAAATTCTCGTTTGTTTTGCTCAACAAATTTCATTTTAGGTGCTTGTGGATGCAAAGGCGCATGACGTGCTCCTGCCTGAATTGTAAATGATACTTCGTCCCAACTCCTGACACGATTTCTTGACATAAAAATACTTGAGAAACTGCCGTCCATATATTCATGATTTGGAACTGCACAGTTACCATTGTTGGCATTTTTACCATTTTTAGCACTAAGAACATTTTCGGTTAAATCACCAATTGCTTTGCTTAATGGAATCAACTCTTTAAAGCCTTTAGGAAATTTGAAATCAACGTTCAAATCGCTTCTAAAACCAATAAAAAAAACTCTTTTTCTGTCTTGTGGGACTTTAAAGTCTTTAGCATTTAACAATTTAAAATGTAAATCATATCCAATGCCTGCTTTTCTAAAGTGATTTTTAATATTTTCAAGTGCCTCTTTATGCCTTAATAAAAGCATGCCAGATACATTTTCAGCAAGGAAAAAGTATGGTTGTTTTGCTTCAAGTAGTCGTATAAATTCAAAAAACAACTGTCCTCTATTATCTTTAATTCCACGCATAGAACCCGCTTCGCTCCAACTTTGGCAAGGAGGTCCGCCAATAATACCATCACACTCTGGCACATCTTCATTTGGGATTTGTGTTATACTTCGTTTGTCTAAAAACGTTTTAGGATGATTTATTTCGTATGTCCTCCAAATATCTTTGTCATATTCATTTGCCCAAACTACATTAAATCCAGCATTTGAAAATCCTAAATCCAACCCACCGGCACCAGCGAATAGTGATACTATTTTCATGATTAAAAATTTAATTTTACTTGTTTAACATTGGTTTGCTTAAGGTATTTAACCTTTTGTTCTGCGAGTTCTAAAGCTTTTTCAGAGCAACAGTTAGTATAAATTTTATTTGCAAACTTTTCACTAAACAATTCATCTCTAAGTGCTTTAGGGTCAAGATTGAATATTGAAGCTAATTTCTCCAACCTTTTTTCATCAAATTCCCTTTTGTTATTTTCAATCTTGCTTAAGTTAGCTGAGTCCAAATCCAATTGGGCAGCTAATTGTGTCAATGTCATGCCACTTTCAGTACGTAATAATCGAATATACTCCCCAAATGTTTCTTTCATTTGACTTGTCATTTTTTGACAAAAATACAATAATTTTTTAAATGTCGTTTATTTCTCAGCAGTTTTTTGTCGAGCGTTGGAAAAAAATGGCTCTTTTGGTTTTTTGAGCGTTGGCTTTTTGAGCGACTTGGCAATGTGTATGGATGCTGCTGGTAGCTTATTTCTGATTTAACCTTAACCATTCAGACTCATCGAGCCCAACCCTTGATAATTCTGCACAATAATTAGCAACTATCCTTTGAGCATGTAAGTCCTTTAATTCAAAAATCCATTTTAGCCTTTCATCTCCATCTGATTTATAATATTTTGGGGAAAAAAAATATTCGCCATCAATATCTTTTGCTTGTATAATTTTTTCGTCTGTTTCTTTGAATACTATGGTTCTAATATCATATGATTTTCTATTAAGTTTTAACTTAATGCCAGATTGGGTTATGAAATCAAATTTATTATTATCTGCCTTCTCCATTGAAATGAACAAGAACCTTCGATCGCTTTCAATTCTGACAGAATCACAACGTTGCTGAATACAAACGTAAAAAATTCCATTTGAACTTTCTACAACCGAACCTAAAGACAAGATAGGTGTATGATTTTCTGGAATTACTATATTTTTATGATGTGTTAATATTGCGAATTGCTCCAAATATTTTTTACTTATTGCTAAAGGTGCATCAGAAAACAGTGTAATAACATTGCTTCCTTTGTAACTTTTCGCATCATTTTTTTTCACATCATTGCCAAATGCTTCACTAAATTTTTCTTCAATATTTGGTGAAGAAAGAAGTATTTTTTTAAGAAATTTCTTATCTCTTTTATATTTTTTTTCTGATTCGGACTCATCCGCCTTTAAAACAAATTTATCTATTGGTGTTAAGTTTTCATCAATCCATTTATCAATCAGATTATCATCAATAAAACTGTTAATATTATGATATTTCAATATTGATGAAAAAATATCTTTTAGCAATTCAACTAGTAATTCATTAGCATCATCAGAATTTGCTAAAAGAGATTGATGAGCTAAATATGCAGAATCCATTTCTTTTGAAAAAAGGGATAGTATTCTATGTGAACTTCTACGGATTTCAGTTAGTGCTTTTAATGCAAAATTTGACAATAAACCATTTGTGAGTTTTGTAAATTCAGTTAAAACAAAATTAGGCAATTCGTCAACAACAATTTCTTGTTCCTTTAAGACTGGGTTATGATTAAATTTTGGACTTTCAGGTACACCTTTATAGACAACTTGTATTCTGATATTTTTTGTAAACAAACAGCAATTTTGATTTTCACGTTCAGTTTTTAGATTAATAAAATTATCAAATTCCAAATGCTGCTTTATTTTTTCTGAAATCTCTGGTAAATCAGAGCTACCAGTATAAATAATAATCAATTTCAGACTATTTTTTCCTATGCTATTATCTAATAAAATTTCCTTGATTATCCTATTTGTATGAATACCCCTTGTGTCAATCACCTTAACATCAGCTTCTTCATCTTCTTCATCTGCTAGCTCTGTATTATTTATTGAATTTCCGATTAGATTTATTTCCCAATCCAATATTATTACGTCAGCCTTTTTAGAAATCTTAATAAACTGATCAATATCTTTTTCTGTTTCAGGCTTATAAACAGCACAAACTTTTTCATTATCTGAAAAAACTTTAGAAATTTTCAAAGCATCAAAGTCGTGAGAGTTTCCATTTTTTTCTGAATAGGCATTATCATCAATGAAAATAATGCTTTGTAAAAAATCATTTGCAATTCCTTTTGATATATCAAAGAAAGACTTATTCATTATTCAATGGGGCTATTTTAAAAGTTACTGTTGAGTCTTTTCGTGGATCGTCTAAAATAATTTGGTAGTTTGCGGCTTCTAAAACTTCATTGCTAATATGCAGTCCCATTCCCCTTCCATTTTCTTTTCTGCTAAAGCCTAATTCAAAAATCCTATTCTTGTCCTGAGGTAATATTTCAGTACCATTATTTGAAATATAAATTGCACCGTCTTCGTCAGCGTGTAAACGGATTATTTTTTCTTCAACACTACTGATGTTTAACCAGTAAATTGCATTATCTATAATATTAACAAATACAGGATAAAATGTTGAACGAAATCCAGTTATACTTCTTTTTGCATAGCCGGTTGTATGAATCAATTTTATATCATGACGTTCAAATCTATTTTTAAATAAATCTATTAAGAAATGCTTGATCTCAAGTAACTTAATATCTTCTTTTTTTCTATTCAACCTTCTATTTAAAGGAGTAAAAAGATTTAAGTAACCATCAAGATGTTCAAAATTCATTTTAATATTATTATAGACACCTTCTAATTGACCATTAACATCAGACCATGCTTTTAAATCACGAAGGCTTGAACGGACTGATTTTATGGTACTATTAAATTCGTGATGTATTACGCCAACGGCCAAACCTAATTGACTAAGTTCAATATCTGTTTGAATTCTATCTCTTAATTCTTCCAATTCCTCACCGAGAGCATTTGTAATTTGCTCATTTGTTATGAAATTGTTATTCTCATCCTTTTCCCAATATATTCCTTCAAGTTGTCGAATAATCGTATCAAGTATATTGGTATTTCGATCACTAATTGACTGTATTTCTGCATTTAATTCATTTCTTTTCTGAACTAAATCGATGTCCGATTCTTCAGATATTGAAAGAGTTTTGAACTTATCTTTTACTATTCTAATTCTATCATCCAGGTCAATCATCAATTCTGTGGTTAACTCTTTAACCCTTTTCGTAATATCACTCACAGAACTTGCTACGTCGTTTTTCTTTTCAAGATTAACCTTTTTAGCTTCAACTGAAATATAATCGACTGCTTGCTCTAATCTTTTTCTTTTACTTACTTCTACCTTTAATTTTTCAATTGTTTCTTCAACATATCTATCCAAATGGACAAATGCTTCATAGAAATAGACTGAATCAATTTTCTCAAATTCTTGTAAATAGGCTTCGTAATCCTTTCTTAGTTCTTTCTTTATTGTAAAACCTCTTGGATACGCTATGTATACAGTTTTTCTATAATCATTGAGTTCTTTTCTTTTTTCAGATTCTATATCTAATATTCGTTGACTTGCTATATCATGATCTTTAATTCCTGAAATTAAGCTTAATTGAAATTTGGCATCATCCAGAATCTCATTAATTTTTTTTTCTTGAATTCTTGATTGGATATCAACGAAGAAATCAGAAAGTGCTTTTTCGAATTTTTCCTTACGAACTTTTGCTTGCTTTTCGCGTTTTTCTAATGCCAAATGACTTCGTTGTAATTCTTTCTTCTTTTCTATCCATACTTCAGCTTTGGGGCCTGCAGATTTATCATCTCTGAAAAAATCGGCTGCTAATTGTAAGAAAAAGTTTTTGAGTATTTCTTGAAGTTGTTTAAAAGCCTTATTCTCAATAAATCCTTCTCTTCCTGCTTTTTCTTTTAAATTTGAATTTTCTTTTTGAGAAATATTTATTACTCCAAACATTCGTCTGTAGGAGAAAAAGTAAAATCCTGCATGTTTTGATCTGTTTTTTTCAATATCTAAGTAATCATAATCAGAATCTCCATAAGGTAGTATCCGGATATTATCTTTGTAAACATACAAGCCACCGAACTTTTCTGCTTTTGCTTTTATTCGAAAATAATTATCTCTATCAATTATTGATTCTTTTGGATCACCTTGCATATAAGCCAAATTAATTTCAAAAGCCCCACAGTTTGTAGGTGTAAATCTATTCGCTTTCCAATTGACAATATGCTCAAACGTTTTTTCTCTATAAATCTTAATCATTCCTTTAAATTGACCATATTCATCAAATGTACCTTTGAAATGATGATCAGCTAATTCAAAATCGTCTTTCGTAAAAAAATGTTCTTTATCAATTATGTCAATATATGATTCATTATCTCCTCTATAATCTCTAAAAACAATATTTAAAATAGGGTCAGGATGCTCAGGCGTCATTGTATTATGAAAGCCCATAAGCATTTTTTCTATTTTGGTAGCTTCCTTGGAATTCCTATTTCCATCTATATCGGAAGCTAATATTTCATCAACAGGGGAAACATAAAAAAATGTACCACCTTTCCCCTTTTCTAAAGGAAAGTTACCAACTAAACTATTATTGATTTTCGAAGGGGAAAAGTTAAATTGATCAATTGTACCTATAATTGATTTGTATTCCACATTTGAAATATCATCCTTATCATAAAGTTTTTTTACAGAATTTACTAATTCCAGTTTCATATCATTAATAGATTCAATATCAGGTATTGAATCAAACTCCCGAACTGGGACAACTATATCTTCTAAGTTAAGACCTGGTAATTCAAATATCTGCCAATTTATAAACGCAGCAACTATTTTATCCTGAGATTTGGATTTTGAAATAATTAAAACCTGTTTCCCTATAGAAGCAATAGCAAGACGACCAATGCCTTTTTCTCCCATTGGTTGTCTATATGGTTTTGAGTCATCAATGGGTGGTTTTGTTATTTTTTTATTCTCCACTTTAGATTCTGTACCAAGAGTCAGCCACCTTGTTTCGAAATCGGATCTTGACATACCTACACCATCATCACGTAGAATTAGCAAGTTTTTGGTTCTAAAATAATCAATGTCCACCTTATCTGCATATGCATCATGGGCATTTTTTAACAACTCATTAATAGCCGTCGGTATACCAGCAATTTGCTGTCTACCTAGTAAATCCAGTGTTCTTGCCCTTGTTTTAAAATTAGCCATTTAAATGATTCGCTTTGATTGATAATCCTATTTTTTCGGCATAAACAGGAGGAACTGCATTTCCTATTAAACGAGCAATTGAACCTATACTTGAACCATGAAAGATATAACTTTTGGGAAATGATTGCAAAACAGCACCTTCTCTTAATGATATGCCTCTATCATTTTCTGGATGACCAAATCTCCCATTAGATATACTAATGAATTTTGTTGTTATGGTTGGTGATGGTTTATCCCACCACATACGACCAAATGTGTCTCTAAAAGATTTGTCTTTACCTATAAAGCACTTTAATTGCAAAGCTTTGTCATTAGCGAAACATAATCTATCTCCACCGTCCTTTTTTACTTTTCGAATTCGCTTTAGGTTTATTTCAGTCAAATTTGATGATGTATGAAGAAAATCACTTTTATCAATATGTCCAGCCTTAATATTTTCAAACCCATTATGACTTCCAATAAAATCTTTTACTGTTGGTTTTCTACCTTTTAAAGGTTCAGGGAAAATTTTATTATCGGAAATCCTATTCGCAACTAAAGTAAACCTCTTTCTATTCTGAGGTACTCCATAATCATTTACGTTATGGACATCAAAATGCACTTTATAACCATTTTTCTTTAACCAGTCGATAAAGTCCTCAAGTCCACTTTCCTTTTTTTTCCTAAGAACTCCAGGGACATTCTCAACAACTACATAACCCGGATTAAAATATTTTACAAATCGTTCAAATTCGATTAATAAATTTTTCGATTTCTCTGACTTCTTTTTATCAGTATTTATTATGCTCCAAAACTGGCAAGGGCTGCATCCTATCAAGATTAAATCATTGTCATTTTTTTTTAATCCTAATTTATTTTTTAATTCTTTTTCCTTCAATTCAAAAACATCAGCTTTTATAAATTTACCCTTACCGATATTAGCTTCATATGTTTCTTTGCAACTTTCCTCATTATCAATTCCTGCAAGAATTTCGATACCAGCTTTTTTCATGCCATAACTCATACCGCCTCCTCCACAGAAGAAGTCAACTGCTTTCAAATTATCGTATGATTTTAAACTATTTGCCATTTATCGCATTTTCTACTTTAACCACGCAATATAATAAATCATTTTCAATTTCTTTACCCCAGAATCTAAGAACTTTCCAACCGTTTTTTGACAATTCGTGATTGGCTTCTTTATCTCTCTCAATATTTCCTTCTATTTTTTGGTGCCAAAACTTTATGTTTGATTTGTGTTCATGTTTTTTTATTTCCCAATCTTTTCCATGCCAAAATTCACTATCACAGAACACAGCAACTATAAACTTTTTAAAAGTAAAATCAGGTATCCCAAAAACAGTTTTATCATTTGTTCTATATCTCAATCCTTTTTTCCACATAGCTTTACCTAACATCAGTTCAATTTTCGAGCCTTTTGATTTTACAGCTCTCATGTTTTTTTGCCTTTGTTCTTTTGTTAATTTATCCATTTATGCAAGTTACTGAATCTCTCTTGCGTCTGCAAAAATTTGGCTCTTTTGCAAGCTGAAGCTTCGGCGTGTGGGTTTGAGCTTGCAAATATTCCAAATGTGCGCTTGCTTTGGTTGCACGGTCTTTTCTTAGCATGAAGCACAACACACTTATACCTACACCTCCCACTCCACAAAAGTGCGCAATATCACCAAACGCTTGTTGTATATGTTTACTTTTCATTATTCAACAGGTGATAGTATATTTTATTACTAATAGCAAATTAAGTAAAATTTTTAATAAAAAGCAAGGGTTTGAATAAAAAATAGTATTAAAAAATTAAATAGTACTTGGGGCGTTTTGTGTTATTTACTTCGCAATTTAAAATTTCGGGGTTCATAAGTTTACTTTCTTCACAATACAAAAAACATTTGTCAACAAAAGTATTGGTGTTTCCATGAGCTAGCATTTATACTCAACCGCCATAGGATTTTGTAATATAAACCGTATCTTTTGCACCTTTCTTCGTTGATAATTTTATTCAGGAAAAAAATACTTTACACCAATATTATAGGCAGCATTATAATAATTATATGCAGATAAATCGCTAATTCCATCTGTTAATCTGTTATGATAAGATATTTCAAAGTGCCATGTATTACTGAATTTATAAGAAATAGCTGAATAAAATCCTATGTCGATTATGCTATTGGGGTTATTGAAGAAAGTATGACCACTCGTACTTTGTATTTCTCCATCAATACTTTCGTTAAATTTATATTGAGTAACGAGAAATAATGCAGGTTGAGCTCCAATATCAAAATTAAACTTTTTTAAATTAAATTGAAGATAAAGTGGGAGATTTAAATTGCAATAATTAGTATAGCTGGAAAATGGCACAATATCTCCACCCATTAAAGTGTAATTCCCTTTTGAATTCAATGATTCTAAATTTAAAGAAGCTTTGACACCAAGTGCAAAAAAATCATTTAATGAATGTTGATAAAATACACCCAAATTAATATTAGCTCCAACTGGTCTTAAATTATTTGTTGATGAGTTATAGTGCCCTCCATGTAAAATTGAAACACCGGCATTTCCATGCAATCCAATACTATTTTGAGAAAACAATGAAAAAACAATTGTAATAAGTAAGCATGTAATTAAGATTTTTTTCATAGTTGTAAAATTTAATTTTCAATATTAAGTGACCCATTTTCTGGCACATATATTACTGCATTTGCCCTTATCCAAACCTCTCCCCCACACATCCCGAAATTATCGGGACCAAAACCACAAAATGCTTTTTGTATATGCCTGCTTGTTATCATTTGTCGGGTGTATATTATAATCAATTACTAATAGCAAATTAAGTAATATTTTTTATAAAAAGCAAGAGTTTTAAGAAATTAGAGGTAATTTTTAGAGAAACCCGAAAAATTTCGTTGCGTATAAATTTTAAAAGAAGAAACTTTAGTTTAATAGACACATAAGAGTTTTGAGTGATTAAGAAGAATTTTTGAGAGGGCAGGAATTGCTTACAACCTAGCGCAGTAGATTTAATGAATTGCTGGATACTTCACTGCACAATTACAACAAAATTTTAGCCGGGCAAATCGCATGAATTACACATAAAAACTCTTGTTGCTGCTACACTTTGTAAACATGAATTTTTCTAACATATTTACAGTAAACACAATGTTTTAAGCCCATTCTGCTCCACATTTAAGACAAGTAGTTCTGTGAACACAAATTATTTCACCACATTCCCGACTCTTCCACCTTTTTTGCTCCGACTCAACAAATTTCTTAAGACCCCAATTCTCGATATATTCCAAATTATCAATCATGCTCATTCTATATTTTGTTCTGAATCTTTTATCAAGATTTTTTAATCTGGTGCATGGATATTTTTTACAGTCATAACAAAATCCTGATTCAGTTTCAGCTAAATACTCGCAGTTAACAATGCTAATCGTATGAATAATGCGGGTTAAAGCATCCGCCACAAGGTCTTTTTTCCCTGATGTGCCCAAAACAGATCCTACAATTCATCCCACATGGGGCAATCATTCTTTTGTGAATTAATTCTTCTGACATATAGCATTTACTAATTCTACAGGAACAGAAGTTCGTTTTGAAACTTCCTCGTTACTCAACCCCTGCCTTTTAAATCGTTTTACAAAACAAGGAATAGTTTCTCCAATTTCAATCAAATTATTCTCTGGGTCATAAAATCGAATTGTCTGTTGTCCCCATAATTCTTCAGTTTCATTATGCAGATAAATCAATTTGTGTTTCTTTAGGCTTTCAACAACAGATTCAAAATCATCGGTCTCAAAGCATATTTCCAAATTATTGTTTCCTGTTTTGTCAAAAGTTCGTCCAAGTTTTTTCGAAATTGGATACTCTTCTTTAAGTTTCCACAACGAAAGACCATTTTCAAACCCAATACAGTTACCAAAGTCAAATTCAATTTTTTGTTGAAGAATATTTTGATAAAATGATTTCATCAGTTCAAATTCTTCGGTCATGATTACTGTTGAATGAAATTTAATTTCCATATTATTCATAGTTTTAGAATTTTATCGAATCTGCTGTCCAGGCATACGCTCAAATCAGTCGTTATAAATTTCCCATTATAAAACAAGCTGAAAATTGTAGCCGGTGTAGGTGAGTCCTGGGCTTTCTCCATGGTATCCAATTTTATAACTTTTAATTGCAATTTTCTTTTTTCAGCAGTTTCTGTCAATGATGTTGTTGCATGATACTCCGAGAAAGGACAGCGATTTGAATAATATATCACCAATCCATTTTTATCGGGACATTCTCCACTTTTAACAGATTCCCTGAATCCCGGGTTATTAGCTTTTGGATTAACTTTTTTCACAAGTAAGCTAAATCCAGATGATAAGGTTTCACAAGTCTCGAATCCTTGTTTTAAAAGCCATTTTGTATCACTCATAAAATGAAACTTTTTTGTCCCAACTACTGTCACCAATCCTTCCTTTCCTTGTGCTTTGGCATCATCCATTGCAAGTCTCAACAACTCTTTCCCATATCCTTGTCCTTTATATTGACCTGAAACCCAAAAGCAATTAATTACTAAATAATTCGGCGCATCAACCGGAATCCAAGCTTTCTCGGCTGGACCATACTCAATAAAAACTTTTGCTCTGGCATCTATTCTACGAAAAACATATCCGTTGTCAAATTCCTCTTTGAGCCAGTCTTTTTTTAATTCATAACTTTCTTTACATTTTTTATCAGAAATTGCACAACAAATGTGTTCCTTATCAATATTTGATTTGTCAAGCACTATAATTTTATCCATTTTCTAATCTCTTTTTAGTTTGTTCAAACATAATCAGACTAAATGTCAATAATATGTCAATATTGTTTAGTCTTTGTAAAGACTTTCTGCACGCCACACATCATCTTATCAAAACTTTCTGCCGGAAGTTTACGATGTCACCGGACATTTTCCAAAAATGAAAACAAGTTATCATTTACCCTGGCAAAATTCTTTTATCATAAATAACAAATAAAAGAGAAATTTTAATAAAAACAAAGTCTTTATCGCGGAAAATATGTGAAACATTATTCAACAATTACTACCCTGTCAACACGTCTCTAAACCCATAAAAGGAGATTGACGCACTATCTAAAACATAGGCTATCCTAGATTTATTCAATTTCTAATCTCAGACCGGCTATAAGCTAATCAACTAAGTGTAAAAAAGTATTGGAGACTTAAAATTTGTGTGAAAAACCTATCTAATATACACCTTTTCGGTAACTACCTGATTTGATTGATTGATCTTTATAATGCAGACACCATTGCAGTTAACATCAAAATCAACCAGATTTATTCCTGCACTTGGATTGTGATTAGTCGTACTGATTAAACTTCCATTAATTGAAAATACTGAAATAGAAACAGTTTCAAGATTATCGGTTAAATATTGTATCTCCATTTTACCAAATAAATAATTAGTACTGATCAATTCTAATTTTAGCTGCTCATCGCTATTGTAATTTATTGATTTTGCGTCAAAGATTTCAGTAACACCATCAAAATCTGTTTGTTTCAATCTATAATATGATAAACCCACAACGGGACTATTATCAACAAATTGATAGTACTTTAAATCGGTAGAATTTCCAAATCCTGATATTTTGCCGACATTCTCCCATTCTTTGAAATCTGTGGAGCGCTGAATGGTAAAATAATCATTATTAATCTCGCTAGCTGTTACCCAGTTTAAGAAGACTGATTTCTGTTCAATATTTATATTAAAATCCAATAACTCAACCGGCAAGGTAGAGTTTTCGAGCTTTTCAAAGTACCTGGCTTGCGCCTGTGATGACTGAATAACAGTGTTTATCAATGAAAAGTTATCAATGCTTCCATTAAGTTCCTGAACAAAAATCCCATGCGATGAAAAATAAGTTGCATCAGCACCAATAATAATGTAATCAAAATCCGGAGTCCACTTTTGTTGCTGCAAATCTGAGATTTCTTTGGATCCAACTAATTCCCCATCAATATACAGTTGCATTTCGTTCTCAATATTCCAAGAAATTATAAATTGATGCCAAAGACCATCATTTGCCGATACTCCCGAAACACTTTCAGTTAAGAGTATTCTATGTTCCCAATCGTGAAATACAAAGCGCATTTGATCTGTTTCGCTATAATATAACTCAATTTCGTTGCCTGAACTTAAGTCAATTGCATGAAACAAATATTGCTTTGCTGTTGATTCACCAATTTTTGCCCAAATCTCTACAGCTCCCTGTTTACTTGCAAAATCATTAAACTGTGGTATAAGTGAAGAAACGTCTGCATAGTTGTCGTCAGAATTAAAAACTAATGCAGTGCCATTTTGACCATCTCCCCAATCTGTATTAAAAGCGCTGATTATATATTCCCCAGAAATATCAGTAGCAACAGCTCCTGAATTCTCTTCAAACAACCATGCTATTTCTGTTGTTCTGGGATCATCAGTAAGCTCAATAAGCACATTATCGTAGAAACTTGCACTACTTTTGCTTGATAACGAAAGCACAGTTTCATCAGAAGCCAACTCAGACCTAGTTGCTGTCCATGAGTAAAATTCATCAAATTGAGCCCCTTTTGACAAACGCACAGAATAATTAAGTGCATTTTGAAAGATTTCTACATGCAAATCTCCTTCAAAATCAGTTAAATCATACGACAACTCTGTTCGCTGAGAAATATAACCAAGGTTATTCCCATAAACTGTCGCAATTCCATTCTCAAAAACAACTGATACACCAAAACCAGTGGAGACATTGCCGTTAAAAACAGGATGTGTTGAAACGGTTGAACTGGTTTCTCCATCCACAATAACAGCAGAATATTTTATCCATGACTCTGAATGATCAAAAGTTGGAGTAGTGTATATTTTTCTCCATCCTCTTACTAAAGCGATACTATCTTCAACAATTGCACTGATATCAGGCAAAGAATATCTACCGGTCCAAACTATTTCATCATTAATAATAGCACCTTCATTGGAGAAATTGTCCTCAAACAATATGGTTCTATCATCATTTTCCTGAGCAAAGCTCATTGCAAACAGACTAGTTGTGAAAAACAAAATTCCTAATATAATTGAACCCTTTTGCATTTGAATGTGTTTTATTACATACAAATTTATAGCTATTATCAGAGAAAAATTCTATGAATAAGAATTCGGCAGCAGAAAATCAGAAACTGGTAGCTTATAACAAGAATTTGGAACAGAATGAAAAACATAATAACGACCAATGTTGATGTTATCCTATATAACCACATTAAAGGCTGACGGAGTCCTACACAAACAAATCCAAATTACAAAAGCTTACCAAAATATTTTTTGGCCAACAGATATAAACTTATTTTTATAAATATTTTTTAATAAAAACCGTACAATAACCCCTCATTTAGTTCTGTTATATAATTTTTTGTCTGTTTTTTATAAATATCTAAAAAATAGAAGTTCTTAAAAAATTTGTAATAAAATAATCCGTATTTTTGTATTGTATGAAAGAAAATCAAAACATAAAAAAACCATTAAAAAAAGACGATATTGGTTCCGGCAAAAACCGAATGTTGTTTTTATATAACGACAATGTAAACACCTTCGATTATGTAATTACCTGCCTGATTGAAGTTTGCGAACACGATATCGTGCAGGCCGAGCAATGTGCATTTATCACTCACTATAAAGGAAAATGTGACATTAAAAAAGGAGATTATAAATCTCTAAAAACTTTACGCGAATCTCTTATTGAAAAAGGATTAAAAGCAACTATTGATTAAATACATTTTTAAGCATAAAATAAAAGCCGCTGATAAAAGCGGCTTTTTTATTTTTAACCCGGATTATGTGTTAGGACTTCGTGATGAGGCAGTAAATCCCACATAAATCAAGTGTTTCGTGAGATAATCGTACTTGCCAGTATGGTTATTGAGGGAAGAACAGTAAAACGGTTGATTTCAAAGGGATTTGCTGTCGTAATAGATTGGCTAATGCATAATGCGGGTTTAATGACCTTCCCAAGTATATATCTTACCAATTGTATTTTTTGAAAACAAGGTTCTACCACTAATTTAGTGGTCAAAATATGTTTTTTGCCATCCCGCACCCTACGTTCCCTAAAGGGAGCCTTACACACAGCATAACAGATAGCAGTTGAGCGAAGGGTTCCTTTAGGA
>JAFGVU010000089.1 GCA_016937855.1 Bacteroidales bacterium
GGCTGAGGGATTTTGATTTTTCATCAAAATTGTCTCGACTATTCAAGGTGGCTGAGGGATTTTGATTTTTCATCAAAATTGTCTCGAAGCCACCGCCTACTCCACCACAGGCCAAACATTATTATCCAAATACAATCTGATAGTTTTAATGTGATTCATATCTGCATTCTCGCCAGCTTGAATATCTTCAAGTTGTGTATTAAAGTTTAATTTCCAAGCTTCATCAGCAAATGTAAAAACTCTTAAGATTGTTCCTTGCTGAGGATGATCTTCGCCATGATAAACTGTCCATGCGTATTGTTTTCCTCTTTCAAATTTTGTTTCGTCGAAAACCAGTGTAAAAGTGCTATCGGTTGTTGCTAAATTATAAGGCTGCTCCCAAGTTTCGGCATCGTAAACTTTTAGATATAAGGTTTTACCAGTAGTATTTGCCCAATCTAAACGAACTTCATCCTCAATTACAACAGCTTCGTCAAATGGGGTTTTCAAAATATCACCAACTGCACGATAGACACCACCACTTCGACGAACTTTTTGGTCTTCCTGAATCATATTATTTGCGATATAATCAAAAAATTCTTCGGTAAGATTACTGTTTCCGACATTTTTATAGATTTCGTTTAAATCAGCAATTGAATAGTCACCCGGTTTATTAATACCCATCGGAACTTCGTCTTTATTTGTTAAAACAACATAAGAATTTGCCGATAACTTAAGTTTACTTTTGCTCGAGATATATGTATCACGAACAAGGTTTACTTCTTTACCTTTTTCGACAAGCTTTGGAGTTCCCGAAAAATAAAATATTTTGTACTCACTAATTTGAGCTACGAGGCTTGCGCTTAAGAAACTCAAACCTAATAATACTGCGTAAAACTTTATTCCTTTCATCTTTTGTATAATTAAAATTCTTGGTTAAATAGGTGTCAATCTTAAATAATTCGAGCGTTTCTTCGTAAAGATACAGCACTTCGATACACAAAACCAATGCCAAAACTGTTGGCAGCATATCAATTTTTATTTTCCATGTACTAAAAATCAGAAATGTGCCCCACAAAACAAGCACTATAAGAATAAACTGAATTGGCTTAGATAAAATATCGAAAAATTTTGCTCCATTTACATAATAGTAAACCAGCCACATCAAAAATAATTGCAAAATTATAAAGGCAATTAAAAAATTTGCCCAATTTGGAAGCTTATCAATATAATCCTTAGCTAAAATCATGCTAATTATCTGCGCATGAATCTCAATTCCTTTTGCATCTGCATAGCCATAATCAGATTTTTGCAAAGGAGTAAAATGCGAATCAAGTGTATCGGCCGGAGCTCCCGAATACATTCTCACATATCCCATCAAAACAATTTTGTCCTCAATTATGCTTAAATTTGAATTTGAATCTGAGATTTCCTCATAATCAAAAATAATAAATGGCATTTTACCTCCCCGATAATTAATTAATTCTGTTTGATTTTTTCGTTTAGCAAACTCCAAAAATGCATCCTTGTTAAACCTACTAATAATTTCGAGTGAAAATGCGTTAATTATAGTATCGTTAAATTTGATAAACTTATCAAACTCTCTAACAGTTTTAGGATCGGAAATCATTTCGAGATGTCCAACAGGTTTTTCTCCAAAAAAAGGATCAGATTTTTGTATTCCTACGGCATTATCTCCATCCATCTCACCAAAACCGCCTAAAACAATATTATCTCCACTATTTAATGCTTGCAAAAGATAAAAATCATCCATCCCACGACGCTCAGCGAAAACAGCATCAACACCAATAACAGCGGGATTATATGCTTGTAAATCGAATATCAAATCGGCAATTCCTCGTCTGTCCAAATCACCAATATTTACGATAAAAACATTTGTATCAGTTGGCATTTGGTCGTTGATAAACTCCCCGTAATACAAATCGGTAAAATCAAAATTATCGATAAATTCATCCATAGGATTAAACAAATCTATCGAGTCTATAATTGCCCAAAAAAAGAAAAATGTAATAAAAGTTAAGATATTTATTCGCAATGCATCCCAAAAAACATGATATTTTTTTTGTTTTCCAAACATTTTTGTATTTTTGACTATTATACAAAGGTAAGTATTTATTAAACAAAACTGAAATGAAAACCACAATTTTAATTCTCGCAAGTATTTTTTGCATAAGCGTTTTAAGCGCACAAGTTGTAATTGAAGAATCGGATTTAATGCAGCCCGGCGACACATTTTTAATTCATGTAGATCACAATCCAACTATTTCAGAAGACATTACGACTACCGGAGCAGACTTAACATGGGACTTTTCAGGTCTAACAAACGACGAATCAAATTTTGCTTGTTATGCACCTTCTGATGACTTGGAATTCATTGATGAATTCACTTATTCTGAATTTTACACTTATGGTCCCGGTTTTATTTATGCCGGTCCGGGTGGTGGAGCTCCACTAGAAAATTGGGGATATATGATGTTTTATACAAACACCAACGGACTATTTGTCGAAGGATTCTATTCCGATTATGGAATGGGATATCGCAGTACTTTTAATACTCCAGCCGAATTACTAATGTTTACTCCTGCAAATTATCTTGACGAAGAAACTAACGACTCGTATTGGGAGGTAATTGTTAATGAAACAGTTGAAACTCCGATGAATGTTGACACTTTATACCGTAGAGATGTCGAAAAACAACTTGTTGCTGATGCTTGGGGTGAGTTAACTACAGATTATGGAACTTTTGAGGTTTTAAGAATCCACGAAACAGGAATTAGCATTGACTCAGTGCATGGGTTTAACGGAGCAACAACTATCATTTCGTGGGAAGTAGCTCGTGATACTATTAACAACTACTATTATTGGGCAAAAGAGGTAAAGCATCCCATTTTAACTGTGCATTGCGACTATGAAGGAAATATTGAGCGAATTGATTATTTGATGGGAGCGATTTACTCAAAGAATAATTCCATAAATACACAAAACAACGATAAATATATCTATCCTAACCCAGCTAAAGACTTTGTAAACCTATCCGGTTTTGGCGATGTAATATTTATTTATAACTCTACAGGACAACTAATTGAAAGAATAAATTATTCATCAAAACAATTAAATATAAACATCTCTGATTTTTCAAGTGGGTTATATTTTATAAAAGACAATATAGGAACAAGTAAAACTTTGATTATCAAATAGATAACAAAGATGCAAATTCTTTACCTTGATTTAAATATTTATTTTTTCACTTCTCAACCATCTGTAAACATATTTAAGTATAATTTACACTTTCACATACAATATATTTTCATAAAAACACTGAAAATCAGCAACTTAATTTGATTTACCCCGTTTAAGTTTTTGAGAGTAAAGTTATTGTTAAAACTAGTATAATTGCCATGAGTAAATTTACATTATTTTTATTCGCAATATTATTGTGTTTTTCAAACTTCATGTATAGTCAAACAGAAGGTATGAATACCAAGAAAAACGCAAATAGCGATATCCAATTAAAGGGAGAGGTTGTATCTAAGAGCCTTCCTCAAAATGCTGCCACCACAAAAGTTTCTCTTGAAAAGGCCATTATTGACCAAATCGATGAGCCAGAATTGCAATTTAAAGAAACTACTCCTCCGGATACGATACAAGACATCCCTCAAAACCATGCAAAGACAAAGCATTTTAAAGGATATGAATTTGGCTATGAAGCAAGCCCATCGTCTCTAGAAAAAAACGGTTCAAAGGCAGCTCCCCCAAATGATGATATCTGTAGTGCCACTACCCTGCCAATTGATGGTTCATGTGTTAATGATGAAACCAACTCTGAGTCCAACAGCGACTATTTTGGAGGCTGTATTCCAAATGGATCTAATTCAGTTTTTTATGAATTCACTCCAACCGGAACAAACAACATGATTACAATTACAATGAGTGATTTTAGTGATTTGGGACGCCAATTATACTTTATGCTACTAGAGGGGCCTTGCACAGCTCCGTCTGCATTGGAAGTTTATTGTACAAACACTCCATACACAGCAGGTGGAACTATTGAACAATCCTTTTATAATCTGACTGCGGGAACAACATATTATATTATGATAGCTACACAACCGGGCGTTGGGAATCAATTAACCAATTTTGACATTTGTGGTGAAGAAAAAATCACGCCCCCATTAATTACCGGACCTCAACAAGATTGTTACGGAGCTGTTCCTGTTTGTGATATTTCTTATTCTCAAACTTATTCATACACAGGTGTCGGAAGCACCGATGAGTTAAATACAGGTGCGACATGCTTATATGGTGGCGAATCAAATTCAGTGTGGTATGTATTTACACCTCAAACCTCCGGAAGTTTCTTTTTTGAGATCTCGACCTTGATGGATTACGATTGGGCGCTTTATGACCTTACCGATATTGGTGGTTGTGCAAACATCTCAAGTTCCGACCCCGTTTTATGTAATTATTCCGGAACTAATGGAAATACGGGAACAAATACAACTGTAAACAATACTCTCCCACGTGAAGAAGGAGCATTGGGAAATCCAATTATGGATGGAATGGATGTTGTTGCAGGAAACTCATACGCACTCCTTGTAAATAATTATAGTGCCGATGCAAATGGTTATTCCATTACATTTAGTGGGACATCATCCATTGCAGACAATCCTTTAGGCGCACCACCAACAGGTGATTATCCAAGCATGAGTTCTGCAAATGTATCTTGCACATCAAATTCTATTGAAGTTACGATGAGTGAGTTCATTGAATGTTTAAGTATTGGTCAGGGTGGATTTACACTTACTAATACAACAACAAGTACTGATTTTACAAGTGCTATGACAGCATTTTATGGTGATAATTGTAGTAGTTCTGAATTAACCACAACACTATTAATTGATCACGACGGAACATTAACCACCGGCACATACGAGCTTGAGGTTGTAAATCCAAATACAATTGCGGACAAATGCGGAAATTTATTGCAAGTTGGAGGTACAATTACTTTTGATTATCTTGCAAACTTAAGTTTGACTTCAAGCGCGAGCAGTATTTGTAGTGGACAAAGCATAAATTTGGATGCTGATGGTGCAGATGGGACTCCCTCTGTAACAACTTATACTCTAAACCCCGGTGGGCTAACAAACACAAGCAATGGACAGTTTACCGGATTAACTCCCGCTATTACAACAACCTATACTGTTTCGGCAACTTATGGTGGATGTACGCGAACTGCTACCGAAACTGTTAATGTAGAAGGTAATATTATTGTTTCAATTGACCCGACTAATAAAACTGTATGTGATTTCTCAAGTCCTGTTACTCTAACTGCATCAACAACAATTAATGGAACAGCATGCGGAACCTGTACTTACACATGGTCAACAACTGAAACTACTACCAGTATTGACGTAAGTGCAGAAGGTACTTACACTGTGACTTCTGAAACATCAAATGGTTGTATCAGTTCAAATATTGCTACCAGTGTAATTACCTTAGCTAGTGGTGGTTCTGGTGGTGGTTCCTGTGATGTCATATATGTATCTCCGGCAGGAGGTGGTGATGGATATACAAAAGGAAATCCAACAACACTTGACGACGCTGTTGACAAAGCTGTTTGTACAAATACAATTATAAAAATGCAAGTTGGAGTCTACACTCTCAATAATTTTCAATATGTACCAAGCTACATAACAATTGAAGGTGGTTACAATTCTGATTTTACAACTAAAAGTAGCGATATGAGTGGAGGTTCAAACTCAACTACAATTCGCAGAACTAGCGGATCGGATACTGACCCAAGACCACCTTTCACAAACTATCCAACTCACTGTTCAGCATTTAGAGTTGACGATGGTGCCGAATTATTCAGAATACAAAACATAAGAATAGAAATGCCGGGTTCTGCTAGTGTTCCAGGACATGCCGCAAGCTCAGGACTTGTAAATTATGGAATTAAACTGGGAACAAGTTGTTCCGATTATGATATTGTTAGAATTTATATTGATGCAGGCGTTGGTGCTGCACCGTAAACAAGAATATTGGAGATAAAAAAAATGATAATAAATTTATTTTTTTGTTATGAAAAATAAAATAAGATATATGAGTATTTTCAGAATTTCGCCACTAATTCTATCACTAATACTATTTTCGTTTATTAGTGCTAATAGTTATTCTCAAACTACTGTTACTTTTACTAGTTCTGGGACATGGACCTGCCCTGCCGGCGTCACTAGCGCAACAATAGAATGTTGGGGAGCTGGTGGAGCTGGTGGTTCAAGAACCACGAATGGCAGAGCTGGTGGTGGTGGTGGTGGTGCATACGCCTCTAGTTCAGCAACTGTAGTTCCAAGCACAGTATATAATATTGTTGTCGGAACTGGTGGGTCAGCTGGTGGAAACGGCGGTAATTCATCTTTTAATGGCACCACCGTTGTTGCTGCTGGTGGATCTGGGGTACCAAATAATACAAATGCTGGAGCTGCTGGAGGTACGGTTGCTGCATCTACTGGAACAACTAGGTATGCTGGAGGAAATGGAGGAACTAGTGGAGCTTCTGGGGGAGGCGGAGGAGGCGGTGCGGGAAGCACAGGAGCAGGTGGAAATGGTGGGGTTGGAACTGGTGGAACAGGAACAGCAAACAACGGCGGTAATGGTGGTGCGGGTGCACCTAGTGTTGGAAATGGTAGTTCAGGAAATAATTACGGTGGTGGTGGTGGTGGATGCCGTGGTTCAAGAACTGGTGGTTCTGGAGCAAATGGATATGTTACAATTACTTACACAATACCTGCTTGCACTTCCCCTACCCTATACACTGTCGGCGGCGGAGGCTCCGAATGCACAGGAGGTTCAGGTTTTAATATTACTCTTAGTGGCTCGCAATCTGGAGTTACTTATCAATTATATAGAGGTGCAACACCAGTTGGTGGAACAACATCAGGTACTGGTTCTGGCCTAAGCTGGGGACCGTTCACTACATCAGGAACCTATACAGTTCAAACTACAACCGCCGGGGGTTATTGTGCTACAACAATGACAGGTAGTGCTGATATTACAATTATGACAAGCCCTAGTATAACAGTACAACCAACAAATCAATCTGCAACACCTTCAACAAGTGCAACATTTACAGTAACTGCCAGTGGTGGCGGATTATCCTATCAGTGGCAAGAAAACACTGGTAGTGGTTGGAGCAATATTAGTAATGGAGGAGTTTACTCTGGAGCAACAACTGCTAGCTTATTAATTACCAACCCTCCAGTTGGAATGGATTCATACCAATATAGGTGCGTTGTAACAAATTCTTGTGGAAGCGCAACATCAAATGGGAATGCAACACTAACAGTTACTTTATCCTATTGTACTTCTACTTTTAGCGATAATTTATGCTACATTACAAACGTAACATTTTCAGGTATTGATAATTCCAGTGGTGCAGATAATGGTTATGCTGATTATACAGCACTTTCTCCAGCTAGTCTTATAAAAAGCCAATCCTTTACTATCAGTGTAAGCGTACAAGACGATGCTGGAACCTATTCTCACAATGTTCAAGTTTGGTTCGACTGGAATCAGGATGGGGACTTTGCAGATGCAAACGAGTATTATGACTTAGGATCGCAAAATGTTGGAGGTTCACCTGTTGCTTTTGTTGGTTCTATTGCTGTACCTGCAGGAGCAAATACAGGAAATACCAGGATGAGAGTAACACAAGATTCAAATGGAGGTGTAACCTATTGTGGTAGCTGGTCGTTTGGCGAAACCGAAGACTATACTGTAAACATTCTTGGACCACCAGTTATTAATACAGACCCAACAAATCAATCAATGTGTTATAATTCTAGTGCTGACTTTACTGTTGCCGCAAGTGGACTTGGGACACTTTCTTACCAATGGCAGTATCAGGGTTCTGATGTAGTTGATGGAACACCTGCTAACGCTGTTTATACAGGAGCAACAACTTCCACTTTATCTGTCAGTGGAGCAATTTCAGACGGGAATTACTCAGCATATACCTGTGTTGTAAGTAACTCATATGGAAGTTCAACTTCTGCCGGAGCCGATTTAACAATCAGTGCAGATGTCGCTCCTGATGCTCCTACAAACTTAGCTCGTAGTGGCGATATTGATTGCCCCGGAACATCCATTACCTTGAGTGGTGATGTTACATCAGGAACATTGGAATGGTATTCCGGTACTTGTAGCGGAACATCCGAAACTAGTCCTGTTTCTCCTTTGACAACAACTACATATTATGCCAGAGCATATAATTCTGGAACAGGGTGTTACAGTAACTGTACAGAATTAATTGTAGAAGTAATGGATGACATTATTTTTATAGAAGAACCCCAGGATCAATATGGATGTTCGGGCGAATCATTAACATTCTCTGTGGTAGCTACAGGTGCAGGAATAACCTATCAATGGCAAGAAGATTCAGGTGGTGGATTTACAGACATTACTGACGGTGGTGTATATTCAGGCGCTACCACAATGGATCTTGTAATTAGTGATGTTACTGGTCTTGATGGTTATGATTATCAATGTGTTGTTACTGGGACATGTGATGCACAAACTTCGACAAGTGCTACGCTCAGTGAGATTTCTTCCGGTCTAAGCGGAACCTATACAGTTGGTACTGCAGGAGATTATGCAACACTTAAAGCTGCATTTGATGACATTAACTCATTTGGTCTTTCTGGAAATACTTTCCTCGAAGTTATATCGAATATCACCGAAACAGCCGAAGCAAGCCTTAACGAATGGGTGGACTGTGCCGGTGTTAGTGGATATACAGTTACCATCTATCCTACTGGTGCGACAAGAACAATATCAGGTAATATTGCCACTTCCTTAGTTACTCTTAACGGTGCAGATAAAATTAGTATTGATGGGCGGATCGACATGTCAGGCGCTGCCAATAGTTTGATTTTCTCCAATTCAAGCCTAACAGGTGCTACACTCACTTTGATTAATGATGCCTGTGCTAATACTGTTGCTTATACAACTCTTGAAGGCGCTACAACCAGTGGCTCAAACGGAGTTATTTTCTTTAGCACCGGTACTACCACTGGTAATGACGATAATTTAATTCTGGAATGTGACATTAAAGATTCTGGCACAACGCCACTTTATGGAGTATATGCAGTTGGCTCCGCTGATAAAAACAACAATGATAATACAATTTCCAAATGTAACATATACGATTTCTGGGAATCAGCATCAATAACACGTGGAATACATTTAGGAACAGGAAATACCAGATGGACAATCTCAGAAAACAGCATCTATCAAACAACTACCAGAGCAGATGCTGCATTCTATGGCATTAGTATAATGAATTCAAATGGTGGCGAATTTAAAATCATTGGTAACTACATTGGTGGTACTGACACCCAATGTGGAGGCTCAAAACTAACATACTCTAGTGCCTCTTATGGTATTGGATTCGAAGGAATTATTATTTTTACAAACTCTGTTGGTGTTTCGCTTATTAAGGATAATGTAATAAAAAATATTAGTTGGCAGTCGGCACCTGTCACCTCTGGGACACAATTACCAATATTTACAGGTATAGATATTTATGAGGGCAGAATCGACGTAATAGAAAATATCGTTGGCGATGAATCAACAAACTCTATTGATGTTACTGTTGATGACTATTTAGACAAAACAGCATGGAATAACGGTATTTATCATGCCGGCGAAGGAAATGTAATTGGTAACGAAATTGGATCAATTACATTTGATGGAACCATTGGTGACCAATGCGGTTTTAATGCAATTGAAATTAGTGGAACAATTATTACTGATCAAATAATATCTGATAACATCATTGGTCATCCAACAACAGCCAACAGCATTAGTTTTGCTTCAGGAACGACTCCTGCCATGACAATGGGTGGCATTTATTTTGGGACTGCCGGTGATTTTCACACAACGGTATCTAATAATAAAATTGCTAATATCAACTTAGGAACAAGTGGAACATCATGCTTTTTTATCGGGTTAAACAATCAAGCATCTGATGGAGACCAGACCATTGTTGGAAACGACATCCATGACATAACAAGTTCATCGGCACGAACCGGATCTTTTTCAACTGCAACAGATTTTCCGGCAATTGTTGGTATCAGGACCAATAATACGGTGGCTGGAGTAAATCTATCGATAAGCAACAACTCCATTTACAATTTAACATCTACAAATGCTACTGCAAGCATCAAAGTGTTTGGGATATTTGCTAATAATGCTACATCAGGTAATCAAATAATAAATGCAAACAATATACATTCGTTTGCCACAGCAAACCCGTCAAATTTAGTTTGGCAAGAAGGGATTTGGATTAATTCAGGCGCTGTAACGCTTTCTAACAATATGATCAGACTTGGAATATCCGGCATAAATAACGACAACTTTATCGCTGGTATTGAAATGCAGTCAACATCTACAAATTCCGTTTTGTTTAACTCCATCTACATTGGTGGAAGTGCTACAGGATCGCAAAACACATTTGCATATTACAGATCCGGAACCGGAACAACAGATATCAGAAACAACATTTTTGTTAATGCAAGAACTGGTGGCACAGGCATTCCTTATGCATATTTTTTAAGCGTCACAACAAATCTCACATCCAATTATAATATTTACTCAGATAATGCCGGAGGCGTTAATGCATATGCAGGAGCATTAAGAACTTCGTTGGCTCAAATTCAAACAGGAACAGGTCAGGATATCAACTCTATGGTTACAAATCCGTTATATGTAAATCCTACAGGAATTGGTATTGCATGCGATTTGCATATTCCGTTAGGCTCTCCGGCAATTGGTGCAGCAGTTCCCGGAACAGGCATTACAACAGATATTGACAATCAGGAACGAGTTGCTGCCGGCCCATGTATTGGTGCCGATGAAAATGTAACAGCTCCTTATGGTACTGATGTTTATGGGATATACTCTCCCGATGGGATTAATGGAAACATCATTGATTGTGAAATTGTTTCAGAAGGTGGAGCCCCTGGAGGTACCGGCTATAATGTTGCTGATCCTAACCAAGCCTACTGGCCAAATGTAAACATCAGCGGATATCAGGTAATTACAGCTAGTAACATATCATGCACAGGCAGTGAGTTTACTTACACAACAGCTGACGGAAGCCCAGATTGGCTATTTGGAAACGGCTCATCCCCAACCTCATCTACCTCAAGTCCTTCAAACAGCGAATATGAATCAACTGGTTATAAAGATCTTCTCGAAAGTGTAAGAGTATATAATGATTTTATCAATATCACTTTAGAAGCCCCTGAAGCAGGTTCAATTCTTGGGGCACCAAGTGGAGCAGGTTGTCCTACAACTTATACTTATACAAGCTCCGAAGCTGGAAGTGCAGGTTTTCTTTACGATTGGGATGCTACAGCTCCTAGTGGGTGTACAGTTACAATTGATGACCCCACATCTCCATCAACGGACATAACCTTTGTAAATCAAACCGGAGTAGATCAAATATTCCTGGTTACATTGGAAATCGAAACAGAATGTTGCGGTAAACTTGAGACTGTCAATAGGTATATTACAATATATCCTGGCCCAACAATGCCGGAAATTACAGGAAACCCATATAGTACATGTACAGGTGGCGAAGAACCCGTTTCTGTAAACTCACCTGATCCTGCTTATTCATACGAATGGTTTGATGCTATTACAGGTGGCACACAGCTTGGTAGCGGGACAAGTCATACTTTTACTTCTATGCCTTCAGGCACAAACTACTATTATGTTCAATCAACTAACAGTTTTGGATGTTCAAGCCAGCGAACGGAAATTGAAATCGAAGGCGTTGACGCGACTCCTCCATCTATTGACAATGAATCAACTTGTGGATCAAATGACGTTACTCTTGAAGTTAACTCTCCTGGTGCTGGTAATATTTACACATGGTACCTAAGTAGTTGTGGTGGAACACTATTACAATCAGGAACAGGAACCAGTTTTACGTACAATGTAACCGGGACAACTACATTTTATGTATCAGCAACACCTCCTGGATGCGCTGCTAGTGCCTGTTCGACACCAATGGTCACTTATGTTGTGCCAGCTGATCCAATAGTTTGGGAAGGTGATGATGTTACAGATCCAAACAACTGGTTTGTTGCAGAAAACTGGCTTGATGGTTGTATCCCTACTTGTGCAACTAATGTGTCAATTCCAATTACAGGTAGCGATCCTGATATTGGGTTTGACCCCTCTCAAGTTGCTGAAGCTCAGAACCTTGACCTCCAGAGTGGTGCTGAATTAACATTCTCTGACAATAAAGCAATTCTACAAATTTGTGGAAACTTTACTCATTCCGGAACATTGACAACTAACGATTTTGGGGCAATTGAGTTTACCGGGTCCACTTCCCAATCATACATTTATAATTCCGGCAGTGGAGAGTTTAACAATGTAAAAATCAATAACTCCGCACCAAGTCCAACTGTTGCCATATCCGGTGGCAATCTAATTATCAGCACTAAAGGGACTTTAACTTTTGTTAATGGAACAGTCGTTACCGGCGCAAACAAACTTGAAATAAAAAATACTGCAAGTAATGCCATAGGAGGCTTTAATGCCGATAGATATGTTAATGGTAATCTCAGAAGACATATTTCAACTTCAATCTCCAACTATGCATTTCCTGTTGGTGTTTCAAGTAGATATGCTTTGGCTGAGTTAACCAACAATAGCTTGACAGGTATAAACTATATAGATGCACAATTCTTAACCAGCTATACAAATACCGGAATTTTAGACCCTGCTAAAGCCTTTGATGGTGCAATTCGCTATGACTATATTGCAAGCGAGGGAATATGGCAACTAGATCCTGATGCTGCTCCAACCGGAGGTAGTTACGACATATCCCTTTGGTTTAATGATGGCGGCTCTGGCACATTTGCCAATCTGATAGATAATCAATTTGCTCCACTAAAAAGACCGAGCGCATCAACTCTTGCTTCAGACTGGACTGCTATTGGTGGGACTGCTACTCTGCATGAAATTACAAATGGATACGCAGAACGTACAGGTTGGACAAGCTTCTCGCAATATGCTGTCGGATATAAAGAAATCCCATTGCCGGTTGAACTACTCAAATTTAGTGCATCCCTAGAAAACAAATCTGTTAGTCTAGATTGGATAACAGCAACCGAGATCAATAACGACTATTTCATTGTAGAAAAATCGCAAGATGCTATCAGTTTCAAGAACATTGGAATGGTATATTCACTTGCCGTTGATGGCAATAGCAATACTATTTTAAATTACAATTTTATAGACCACGATGTAACATCAGGAGTTTACTATTATCGTTTAAAACAATTTGATATTGACGGCACATATACATACTCAGAAATTGTGTCTGTAATCTTAAATAGTACCGGAACATTTTCAATTTGTCCAAATCCTGCTAAAGAAACAGTAGAAATCACATATTTCTGTTCAGGTTTCGACCAACCTATTGTTAAATTATATGACGAAAGAGGGCGACTGGTTCTCTCACAAAAAATAGAATGTTACGAAGGCACTAATAAAACAATTATAGATATTTCTAGAATTGCCCCATCAGTTTACACACTCACACTAATCTCCAAAGATTCGGTTGAGAAGACAAAACTGATAAAGCAATAACTCCTCTCTTGTGCAAATAGTCCGGTTCCCAGCCGGACTTTTTTTTTTGCAGTATTGATAATCTAGAAGTGTTAAAGATTATTCGGGGATAAATTAGGTTTAAACTTTTAAAGATAAAACTTGTTAACAACAATAGAACAGTGTCAAGATATTTTTATATTTTTGTGTTCTGTTTTACTAAAGAATATTTAAACAAAACAAAATGGAAAAAGAACAGGATAAGGTATTAAAAGAAGTAACCGAATCGGAGTATAAATATGGTTTTGTTACAGATATTGAAGCCGATGAAATACCTGCCGGACTAAGTGAAGAAACTGTGAGGTTAATTTCCGCCAAGAAAAACGAGCCCGAGTGGATGCTGGATTTTAGGCTCAAATCTTTTAAGAAATGGCAAACGATGAAAATGCCCGAATGGGCTCATCTGCAAATTCCTGAAATCAAATATCAGGATATCATTTATTACTCTGCTCCTAAACAAAAAGCAACATTAAACAGTTTAGACGATATAGATCCCGAAATCAAAGCTACTTTTGATAAACTTGGAATACCGCTTGATGAGCAAAAACGGCTTTCTGGTGTTGCGATGGATGCTGTTATGGATTCAGTATCAATTAAAACAACTTTTCAGGAAACTCTGGCAGAGAAGGGAATTATTTTTTGTTCGTTTTCAGAGGCAGTACAAGAACATCCCGACTTAGTAAAAAAATATTTAGGTAGTGTTGTTCCCTACGGAGACAATTATTTTGCTGCCCTAAACTCAGCAGTTTTTAGCGATGGTTCTTTTTGCTATATCCCAAAAGGGGTTAGATGTCCTATGGAGTTATCAACCTACTTTAGAATAAATGCAATAAATACCGGACAATTTGAAAGGACTTTAATCATTGCCGATGAAAGTAGTTATGTGAGCTATATGGAAGGATGTACTGCTCCTATGAGAGACGAAAATCAACTACATGCTGCAATAGTAGAGATTATTACAATGAAAAATGCCGAAGTAAAATACTCAACTGTTCAAAACTGGTATCCGGGAAATAAAGAAGGTAAAGGTGGAATCTATAATTTTGTTACCAAACGTGGTATCTGCAAAGGAGACAACTCAAAAATTTCGTGGGCACAAGTAGAAACAGGATCGGCTGTTACATGGAAATATCCTAGTACACTTCTTAAAGGCGACAATTCTGTATCCGAGTTTTATTCTGTTGCTGTTACAAATAATTACCAACAAGCAGATACCGGGACAAAAATGATTCATCTTGGGAAAAACACAAGTAGCACAATCGTATCAAAAGGTATTTCTGCAGGCAAAAGCCAAAACTCTTATCGTGGATTGGTAAAAGTAAGTAAAAATGCTGAAAATGCCCGCAACTTTTCTCAATGCGACAGTTTGCTCCTCGGAGACAAATGTGGTGCACATACATTCCCTTACATCGACGTTGAAAACGATTCTGCCATTGTAGAACACGAAGCTACAACATCAAAAATTAGCGAAGACCAAATATTCTACTGTAATCAGCGTGGGATAAAAACCGAAGATGCTATTGGTTTGATTGTTAATGGATATGCTAAAGAGGTAATCAACAAATTACCTATGGAATTTGCTGTAGAAGCACAAAAATTATTACAAATTAGCCTAGAGGGAAGTGTTGGATAATGACTATAAGTAAAACCGATATATTACAAAGATTATCAAACATTGGAATGGGCAGTGTGAAAATGTTAGACGAAGTAAAAACAAATTCCGAGTTCATAGATGCTTATGTTGATTATGCTATTTCGGACGAAAAATATGCATGGCGCGCAGCATGGGTTTTACAACATTTATCACAATCAAATCCCGAAAAATTACAAAAACACTCCGACAAATTTGTAATGGCACTAAATAGTATTGAGATACACGGACACATTCGCGAAATGTTAAAAATAATTTTAAATTTAAAACTAACCGAAGAACAAACCAGCGAAGTCTTCGACTCTTGCTACCAATTATTACAAAATAATAAAATGCAATCGTCGGTACGATCTACTTGTTTTAACTTTTTACTAAAAGTTGCCAAAGATTATCCCGAACTAAAGGATGAAATACGAATAATATTCGAAAATATAAAAGACTATCTGTCCCCCGGAATAAAAAGAGGGATGGAACTGAGATTACAAAAAGAAATTTTAACTAAATAAATTTAAAAATATGTTAGTTATTAAAAACTTACATGCAGAGATAAACGGGAAGAAGATTCTTAAAGGAATAAATCTGGAAGTAAAACCGGGCGAAGTCCATGCGATAATGGGACCTAACGGTTCAGGAAAATCAACTTTATCCGCAATATTAGCCGGGAAAGAAGATTTTGATGTTACCGATGGTGAAATATTTTATCAAGGGCAGGACATTTCCGAACTTAGCGTTGAAGAACGAGCTAAAGAGGGAATTTTCTTGAGTTTTCAATATCCTGTAGAGATTCCGGGAGTAAGTATGATAAATTTCATGAAAACTTCTGTTAACGAACAAAGAAAACATAAAGGGTTAGATCCGCTAAGCTCAGGAGAATTCCTAAAATACATGCGCGAAATGCAGAATTTAGTGGAGTTAAAGTCCGACCTCGCAAACCGTTCTGTTAATGAAGGGTTTTCTGGGGGTGAAAAAAAACGAAACGAAATTTTCCAAATGGCAATGCTAAAACCTAAACTTGCTATCCTCGATGAAACAGACTCGGGTCTTGATATTGATGCCTTAAGAATTGTTGCAAATGGAGTTAATAAACTAAAAACTAATGAAAATGCCGTTATAGTTATTACACACTATCAACGCCTTCTCGACTTTATTGTTCCAGACGTTGTTCATGTGCTCTATGAAGGAAGAATTGTTAAAACTGCCGGCAAAGAGCTAGCTTTAGAACTCGAAGAAAAAGGGTATAACTGGATTAAAGAAGAGATCGGTGAATAAAAATTGAAATTATGGACATTCAAAAAACAATTGATAACTACATAAATATTTTTCAGAAAGTTACCCCTGAGCTTAAAGCTGTTGATACTGACTATGTTTTTAAAACCAGACTAGAGGCTTTCGAAAAATTTAGAAAAAACGGAATCCCCGATCATAATCACGAAGATTACAAATACGCGGGAATTTCAGAAATCTGTAGTAAAGAATACGAATACACAAACGAATCGCGTGGTGCTGTTGTAGATCTAAACTCATATTTTCGTTGCGAAGTCGAAGATATGGATACTCATGTAATCCTGCTCTCAAATGGCGAATATTACGAAAAAAATGAAAAAATTGAGGGAATTGACGAAAAAATCATTATTTGTGGACTAAAAGAAGCAAAAATAAAACATGCCGCCATACTTAACGAATACTATAGCAAACAAGCAGGAGAGTCTAACCATGGATTAGTAAATCTAAATACAATGTTGGTCAACGATGGCTTATTTATTTATATCCCAAAAAACATCAGACTAGATAAAACGATACAGCTTGTTAACCTTACCCATGGATTTGGAAACAAAAACATCTTTAAAAGAAACCTTTTTATTCTGGAGGAAAATACAGAGTTGAATTTAGTTATTTGCGATCATACATTAAACAATAGTAATAATTTTGTTATTGATGTAACTGAATCATTCATTGGTAAAAATGCAAACTTTAAGTATCATGCATTGCAAAATGAACCAAACAAATCGGGAGTTATAAATTCTCATTTTCTTAAATTGGATGAACACGCAACTGCAAGCACTTTGGCTTTATCACTGCATGGTGGAATTATCAGAAATAACTTTTTTGTTAAACTTGCCGGACGATATAGTGAAGTAAATCTTTATGGACTAAATCTTACCGACAGAGAGCAACGTGTTGATAATTTTTCGATTATTGATCACATGGTACCAGATTGTACAAGCAACGAACTATTTAAAGGAATCCTTGATGAAAAAGGTAAAGGAGCATTTGCAGGTAGAATTATAGTTCGCCCCGATGCTCAAAGAACCTTGGCTTATCAGTCAAATAAGAACCTTTGTCTTACTCCCGAAGCAAAAATGCGTACAAAACCACAACTCGAAATTTATGCCGATGATGTAAAATGTAGTCATGGTGCAACTGTTGGTCAATTAGACGAAACCGCGCTGTTTTACCTAATGCAAAGAGGAATCAATAAAAAAGAAGCTCGTTTAATGCTCATGTTTGCCTTTGCAAATGATGTTCTGCTTAAAATAAATATTGAACCTCTCCGTAAACGTATCTCAGGCTTAATAAACTCGAGGCTCAGAGGAGAATTCTCTAATTGTAGTCACTGTTTGTTAAACTGTAACAATTAGATTGTTGGAATTAAAAAAATCAATCTCGTCAATAACAAAATTAACTTTTTGTTTGCACTTATTTAGAATTGTTTTAAATTTGCAGTTCTATGGTGGCTGAACAAAAAATATTATTGAATCACGAATATACCGTTTCTAAGATTACAGGGAGATGGGGATTAAGACGTAGAATTCAAAAATTAGGAATTGAGCCATACACAAATCTTGTTTTTACTAAAAAGATATCTTACAATAGGTACATTTTTAAAATTGCCGGAAGTAAAAAACGTAAAACACTTCCCCACGCCTATCTTAGATTTATTGAATTAGTTGATACAAATGCTCCTGATGCACACATTAGAATTAAGGAGTCCTTGCAAAATATTTCGGTTAGCGTTTTTAAAAGTGATAACGACAAATGTATCGGACTTTTTGACCACAAATCTCTTTACGATTTTAATGATTACCATTTCGAGATAAAGTACTTGCCCAGTGTCAAATCAATTTATGGCGACGATTATGAACATAAACGACTAAGAAATAGCATATTAACTGATTTTCCGGACATATTTGTTGGTATTATTGATGCAAAAAATCTCCAAGAAGATTTATTTTTAGTTACTCAATTTATGGATATGGATGCGAAAATTGTTTTAGCCATACGCAATTTTGATCCAAATGCCACGGGTAAAGATAAAATTGACATCGAATTATTGTCAAAACTGACAGGAATACCAATTATACCTTATTATAATGATGATGCTGATGGTGAAATTGCTTATAAGGAAAAAATCCTTCAGACAATTATCAGGACGCACAAAAACGTTGTTCCTTATGTTCGTCATGTACACGTAAACTACGGAAGGGTTATAGAAAATTCGATATCTCATTTAATTAGACATTTAAAGAAAGCACCTGGACAAGATTTCTCAATTTCGCCACGATATTTAGCTATTAACTTACTAGAGAAAGACCCGATAATTCTTAAAGTTCACGATCCTTGCAAAGACTGTAACAAGGCAAAGTGCATATCCAATAAAGAAATTTCAAATCTTGAATCTTTATATAACGAGCACATTTTTACGATTCTAAAAAATGCTCGAAAAGCTTATATAAATGGTGCTATTGCTGAAATTACAAATACGAGACCCGAAGACATAACAAGTAGAAAAATAGATAGTATCCTTACGCATAGAATTTGGGGAATTCCTATTTTTCTTGCATTTATGACACTTACCTTTTACTCGACTTTTGAACTTGGCAAATACCCAATGGCTTGGTTAGAAACCGGAGTTGAATGGCTTTCGGGGATGATTGATAATGCCATGCCTCAAGGTTTTTGGAAAGACCTAATTCTTAACGGTGCAATTGATGGCGTTGGAGGGGTTTTAGTCTTCCTCCCAAATATCTTCATATTATTTTTCTTTATAGGGGTACTCGAAAGTACAGGCTATATGTCGCGTGCTGCATTCCTTATGGATAAATATATGCACAGAATTGGACTGCACGGAAAATCATTTATTCCAATGATTATGGGATTCGGGTGTACTGTGCCAGCAATTATGAGTACAAGAATTCTGGAAAACAGACGTGACAGAATCCTAACGATGATGATTGTTCCGTTTATGTCATGCTCAGCCCGACTACCTGTTTATATTTTAATGATATCTGCCTTCTTTCCGGAACATCCGGTTTTAATGCTTTTCGGAATATACGCATTTGGAATTTTTTTGGCGCTTATTATTTCTCGATTCTTCAGTAAAACAATCCTAAAACAACGCGAAGCTCCATATATCATGGAGTTACTGCCATATCGCAAACCAACAGCTAAAATGCTTCTAAGTTACACCTGGAATAGAGGAAAAGAATACTTAAAAAAGATCGGAGGAGTAATTTTAATTGGTTCAGTAATAATTTGGTTGTTAGGTTATTTCCCTCGTAATGTAGAATATACAAAAGACTACGACAATCTTATAAAGACAGCTCAGACAGAAGAGATAGCAGCAGCTTACGAACTCCAAAAAACTGCCGAACATCATCAAAAATCATATATTGGAAAAATTGGTCATTTTATCGAACCAGCAATGAAACCATTAGGTTTTGATTGGAAAATGAGTGTTAGTATTTTGGCGGGAATTGCTGGAAAAGAAATCACAGTAAGCACTATGGGAGTCCTGTATCAAGCTGATAGTGAAGAAGATACCGGAAGTTTGCAGAATAAGCTTAAAGCCGAAACCTACTCTTCTGGCGATAAGGCAGGAGAAAAAGTATTTGATAAAGTTGTCGCACTATCATTCATTATGTTTATATTGATATATTTTCCATGTATCGCAGTAATATCGGCAATATGGAAAGAATCCGCACGACTAAAATGGGCACTTTTTTCTGCTTTTTACACAACAGGAGTAGCGTGGCTAGTGTCGTTCGCAGTTTACCAAATAGGTAAATTATTGCTCTAAAAAATACTTACTAAAACTCTTTATTCCATTTTTTTATGCTTGTTTTGCGCATAAATGTGATTTTTCCAAACAGACAAATCGTTGCAGCACAAAGCCTATCTAACGATAGTCGTTTATTAACCGTTAAGTAACGGATAATTTCTATGTAAATTATTGATTTTTGAAAACAAATAAATCATTGCTGCGTAAGGATTTGCGGATTCTAGTCGTTTATTAACCGTTAGTAACGGATAATTTCTATGTAAATTATTGATTTTTCAAAACACATATTCCGTTGCAGCACAAGGTTTTGCTGATGCTAGTCGTTTATTAACCGTTAGTAACGGATAATTATTTGCATAAAATAGTGGTTTTTCAAAACAGATAAATCATTGCTGAGTAAGGATTTGCGGATGCTAGCCGTTTATTAACCGTTAGTAACGGATAATTATTTGCATAAAATAGTGGTTTTTGAAAACAGCTAAACCGTTCCTGTGCATAGCTTAGCTGACGCTAGCCGTTTATTAACCGTTAGTAACGGATAAAT
Source organism: Bacteroidales bacterium (assembly GCA_016937855.1). Lineage (GTDB taxonomy): Bacteria > Bacteroidota > Bacteroidia > Bacteroidales > ML635J-15 > Bact-19. Next base: position 20,941 of record JAFGVU010000089.1, read on the forward strand.
TTTCGCTCAAATAGACGATTTTTCAAAACAATCAAATCGTTCCTGCGCAAGGTTATGCTAACACTAGCCGTTTATTAATCCCAACTATACCACTTTCCCTTTTTTTAACCTTATAACACTTAATCTGTTAAAAAACCTTGTTTATCGGGGGGATTAACCGTTAAGTAACTCAAGAGCAAAATTGTAGAAAGTCGCAAGACAAACTACAATTTTTTGCTTTTAGTTATGCACGAAATGATTATTCCATCTACTTTAAATCAAAATCATTTCGAAATAACGGATAAATTTTTGTGCAACGCTTACCTGACGCTAGCCGTTTTTTGACTAATCATTTTCCTCATAGTAATATGAATAGTCAATCCCTTTCATGAACATTTCTCGATCATTGATTCTGTTGGTTAAGGCATTACTTAATAGTGTTTTAAGAGTAGTGCTATTTGTTGGACTAAGCTTCATTGCCTCCATGTATTCTTTCTTGCTAATTTTACTCCAATCTACGCATTTCATAAGACGTTTTTTAAGTATTAAATCTAACCAGATACGAGCACTTCTACCATTTCCTTCAATAAATGGATGAGCAATGTTCATTTCAACATACTTTTCCACGATTTCGTCAAAAGTAGTTTCTGGCATTTCTTCAATCTGATTTAAAGTTTCGCCCAAAAAATGTGATACGGCAAATTGGAAGCCTCCCTTAGAAATGTTTTTTTGTCTTATTTTACCAGCAAAATCATATAGACCACCAAATAAGTATGCATGTATTTGTTGTAACCCTTTTGTTGTGCCCACTTCAATACTATTTATGAACGAGCTATTAAATAATGCATATGCTTTTGTTTTACTTTTCCCGTCAATGCTTTCGTCACCGAAAGTAAACCATTCAATAAACCTGTTTGCTTTTTTGCTTGGAAATTCTTTGCCTAGTGTAATTATACCACTAAAATCAAGCATATCGGATAAACGCTTTTTGCCATCAGGAGCAAGAATTTTAAACTGGGTAGTGGTACTAACCACTTGACTATTTTCTTTCTTTAATTTTGCTTTGAGATATTTCCAATAATTACGATTTTTAAGATAATCATCTTGATCTGTAAGAACTGCAACAACATCCAAAACGGAAAACCACCATTTAGAATTTTCTTCGTCCCAAATAGCACGAACTTCTCTGTCCTCGAAAAACCGTATTGATATTTTTACATTATTCATATTTTTATCTTCAATATCGCTTAAGGCATTTTTTACTGATACTTCGCAAATTTACAAATAAATGTTTGTTCAGAGTAATCAAATTTAGAAAATATGTTTTTGCTTGGTGAGAGCGATGCTTCGGTTTAGTCAAAAAAATTGTAGAAAGTCGCAAGACAAACTACAATTTTTTGCTTTTAGTTATGCACGAAATGATTTTTCCTTAGCCTTTAAATCTAAAA
>JAFGVU010000090.1 GCA_016937855.1 Bacteroidales bacterium
AATATTGAGTATTAAATAGAATTTTCGCATAGTCTATACAAACTTTTTATATTCTAATAAGTAATTTGTAGCTGTTTTAGATACTTCGAAATTAGTTATAATATGAGCATAAGCTAATTCGGTTATTTTAACGAGTTTTTCTGAGTGATTGGAATATAAATCTTTAATCATTACTATTTTATTCGTTAAATCTTCAATGTTTTCTCGTTCAAAAGAATATCCGTATTTACCTCCTGCTATTATTTCCATTGGGCCATCATTTGCTGAAACTAGCACGGGTATCTTTGCGGCTATAGCTTCGGCAACTGTGAGTCCAAATCCCTCGTATCTGGAAGGTTGAACTAAAAGGTTATAACTGTGTAAGTTTTTATAAATATAGTCCCTATTTTGTTTATTCAAGAAAGAAACATGAGATTCAAGCTGAAGGGTATGTACTAATTGTTTTAAAAATTCCATTGAGTTCCCTTCTCCAATAATATCTAAATGAATAGGTGAATCATTAATAGATACTGCTTTTTTTATGGCTTCTAATAGTAAGTCAAGTCCTTTCTTTTTATGTTCGAGTCTACTTATTGCAACGAGTTTGAATATTTCAGGGTTGTTGAAGTCCTTTCTTTTTATAAGATTATTGCTATTAATCCCATTGTAAACAATTTTTGTCGGATAATTTCCTTTTGAAAGGATGTCATTCTCTACGGATTTTGATATGGCAAAAATTTTATCATATTTTCTATAATCTCTATCATCGTATCCGATATCGTGTACCGTTAAGAAACAAGGTTTTTTTATAAATAAAAGATTAATTGCATTAGAATTATGAAAATGTAAAATGGATGGTTTTATTCTTAGAATAAGTAAATTAAATTTGATAATACTTATGATATTAAACGACCCTGGTTTCCTTCCTATTCTATATACTTTTACCCGTGGGTCAAGCTTTTTTAAAACATCTACATCAACCTTGTTGTTGATAATAATTAATGAAGTTTTCCCTTGATTTACTTGTTCATTTAATATATCAACAAGCATTGTATCGATGCCTCCCATTGTAATGGAAAAGTTTATGTGTGCTATATGCATGTTTGTATTCAAATTAAATTATGCTTGAAAGGGCATTTTGTAAAAACGAAATTGATTTGATTCTTTCCTCATTAAGTTTCAGAGTATTTACATTTCCAGATGCAATATTAATTTCTTTTTGAGAAAATTCAGAGGCACTATAAATTATTCGATCTTCTAAACCTACCAGTTTTAATAAATCAAGTATACGTCCGATGCGTGTATTTGCTTTGTTTAATGTGCAATAAAAAGGCTTTCCAAAGTTTATAGAAAATGCAGTTCCGTGAAATGAATTGGTAACAATTATTTCTGCATCTCTTATTAAAGTTAAAAACTCAAGAGGGCCAACTTGCCATCTTGTTTCAATATTCGGAATGTTAATATCTTCTTTACTGTTTCCTATTTTGATAATTTTGTATTTTTTGTTAACAGCAATTTTCTTTGCAATATCTATCGCTAAAGTATTTTCGGCACTTAGGGTATAACAAAGAATATATTTTTCTTTAGTTTTAGGTACTGAGTCAATCAACTTATTCCATTCCTTGGCTTCTATTAATAAGGTCGGGTCCAATACAATCGAAGCATCAATGTTTGCAATTTGTTTAATGATATCAGCTCCAGATTTTTCTCTAACAGATAGAAAATCAAAGCTCTTTAGCCATTTAGCATATCTTTCAAAATATGAATTAGGGATGCTGTTAACGCCAAAACTTGCTGCAAAAGATATCTTTTTTACTTTATTGTCAATGAACTCTAAAAAATAGGGTTGAATTACAAATGAAAATTCATGATTCCAAACCTGGTCAGAGCCAACAATAATAGCACTGTAATTATTCTGACAATTTTTTATTTCTTTTAATGAATAAACCTTATTTGAAAATATTAAGTTGTCTTGTTCAAATTGTCTGAATTTGATTTTTTTGCCTTTTAGTTTTTGTAAAAAAACATCTTTAAACGAAATTGTATTTTTAATATAAGTGCCAAACTTACGCATGGATATATATATTATGTATATCATTTGTGTCAATAATCCATATTCTTCTCTAAGTTTAATACTTTTTTTAAGAGGCCTTTCTATATCAATGATTTCTGAATAAAATCCCAAGTTATTAAGACACTTCTGCAGAGCATAAGCTTGTAAACACCCGCCATAATTAGCTACTTTTTGTAGGGTAAGTATGCCAATTTTTTTGTTCTTATTAGTCATTCTTATTGTTGTGAAAGGTGCTAACTTCATGGGCATTTTTTTTAAATGAAAAAGCTGTTTTTGAACCCTCTTTCGGATAACCACAAGCAATTATAGCAATGATTGATTCTTGTTTTGGAATGTTTGCAATTTTGTACAGACTTAAGTCTCTTTGTCTTGTCCTAAAATACGGTTACATGTATGAAACATTGGGGATTGTGGGCTTCGTCTCTATCTGCCGACACAAAAGCTGATGTGGGGCAGAGGTCTTGAATTAACTAATTAAAAAATCAATGTTTTATATATAATATATGTGCCCAGTATGGGCATACTCTACTACGGTAGGTAGTTTTTATTTGCGAAAGTACAAATTCTAAGTGAAAAATCAAGAAGTAGGGTGTTTAATTTCTTCCAGAGGGTGTAAGTCCCTTAGTAGTCCTACTAGATTAGCTGCTGGATTTAGGTTTTAACATTTCTGATTATTTTTAATTTCAATCTCAAGTTCAGCTTTTTTTGTGTTTTTCTTGCAAAAATTCACATAACTAAAAAAATCATTATCTGTTATATTGCTACTTTTCCAAACAAAACAATTAAAGTTCTTATCTGAGATATTTTTATAAATAGAAGGCTTAAAGTATAGTAAACAAAGAAAATAATTCGATATTTTTCTTCCATTATTTGAAAATATTTTATTTGCTATTTTGGCAAAAACTTGAAACACCAAATATCTTAAATCCCATCTTCTCTTACCCCATTTCAATTCGGAATGAATGCTACCTAAATTTAAATAGGTAGATTCTTGATGTTTTTTTCTGTGTGATTTGTTCTTTTCCGCTTTTTCTTCCATTAATTTGACATTACCTTTTTTTGATGCGTCAAATTCGACAGATAAGATAACTCCATTTTTATGCTTTTTTATAACAGAACTCCTATGCTCATACTCTAATTGTTCATTTGATAGAGTAACAACTGTACCATCTTTCTTTAAAAATTCAACACTTTTCACAACTTCTGATATAATAGAACCATAACAACCCGAATTATTAATTGCTGCACCTCCAACAGTACCTGGCAATCCAATAAAACCTTCATAACCTGCTATACCATTTTGAATGCAATATTTGGAAAGTTTTATTACATTATATCCACATCCACATCTAATCGTATTTTGGTCAATATCAAAGTCAGTGACTTTTGTTGTGGTTATTGTTATTATTGGATTATAATTCTCTGTAAAATAACAATTCGATGAATTGCCAATTATTTCAAAAGTCATTTTTTTTGAATGTAAAAAGTCGAGTATTGTCTTTAGTTGATTTTTACAATTCGGTTGCACCCAAAAATTAGTTTCACCTCCATGTTTTAACCATGTTTTCTTTTTTAACGATACATTTTTTTCAAAATTAATGTTCGTTTGAATTAAAATTTTCTCTAATTCGTTAAGTTTCTCTTGAATATTCATTGTTCTATGTCCTTTTGTTAATCTTGCAGCTAACACTCCATTTAAGGATGCATGTTCCAATGCCTTCATAATGTAATCCGTAGAGTAAATTCATTAAGTAAATGCCTCCGTCGACCCAACAAGAATTTCTTTCGTTATGAATTTTATATCCGCTTAAATCGCATGATACTATAATAAGTTTGTTTGATAAATGCCCAAATCCTCTGTTGCCATTTTGTAAGTATAGAATCTTAGTAACTAAATTTTTCTCTGAATATATGTGGATTCTTGCTGGTTGTCTGTTGCATGCAGAAGGAGATGTTTGTGCGTTAGCAACAGCTTTTTCTATCGTTTTAGGCTCGATGTTTCTTTTTGAAAAATTCCGTATTGATTTTCGTGATTTTGCAAAAACAGGGAATGGTGCTGTTTTTATTGTTTTGTAATCAATAGTTTTTTCTTCGTAATTAAGTGTAGAGATAATGTCCTCTTCTTTTAATGTTATTGTTTGTTTAATCTTTTTGATAATTGATTCCGGTAGCTTAAAATTATTTTGTTCGTGAACTAATAAATAAGTTTCAAGTATCTGTATTGCATGATTAACTTGTTTGTCGTTATTGCCAAAACGATTAATAAAATCATTACATTTTTCACATAAGTATAGTACTTTTTCTTCTCCGAAACCATGTTTCATTTCCGACATAGTTAACCCTTTTTCGATTACATGATAATTAAGAATTATGGTGGCTCTTAATTTATTGGCATTTGCATCCGTATTAAATGTGTTTGAATATTTAATATATCTATTAAAGTCGTACCAATACGAAAAAAAAAGCTGAATAATTGCCTGTGTCTTTTTTGCTTTAGCGTATATAAATGTTGCTTTAATACTCATTTTTTTCTTCTGTGTTTGATGTTTGTTCTGATTTTATTATGTCAACAAAATAGAGACAGATTGAAAGAATTAAGAAAATACCGGTTCTAAAAGCTTCTGCATTAAATAGGAAACTATTTATTAGTAAGTAAAGAAAAAAAGTTGATATAAAAATAAATTCTTTGTCAATTTTCATAAATAGCCCTTTGAAGAAAATCCAAAGTAGTGCGAATGTTGGTATTATGCCTGCTAAGGTGTAGAACCCAAAAATGCCTAAATCAACAGCAAAAAGTTTCTCAGGAGTTTCGAATGGGAGTCTTAAGCCACTTCCGGTAAAATAGGATAATAAATTGGGTTTTATATCAAGCATATAGTATTGCCAAGTTTCTAATCGAATATTGTTTTCAAGATTTTCGCTATCAGATACTGTAGTAATTAATAACTGATTAAATAAATTGTTAATATAATCTATTTGTAGTATGCAAAATAAGCCAACTACAATTAACAATAATAAGAATATATTTCTAATTGATAGAATGGGTTTTTTGTGTTCTTTCCAGTATATAAATAAAATACATATCAACATTGAAATAGTTATTGATCGAAATCCTTGAATAAATATTACGCCAAAAAATATAATGAAAAATGCAAAAGAAATAAGTTTATTTTTTTTAATAAAATTATAAAAAAGAAAGAAACAACTGATAACTACAAAAGCCATCCCCGGAATCCTCACTCTTACTATTCCTCTATTTCCTACAAAAGTTTCGTGAGTGAGTAGTTGATTAAATAGTAGAGAGTCCGGGTTTATTTGCTGAATTATCATTAGTAAAGAAACAATCCCCGCAAAGAATAGAGTAGTTTTTAAAAGCGTGTTTTTATCAAATTTATATTTGTGTAAGAAAAAGTACAGTAACAACCCAAGGAAGTTTAACATGCTGAATATGCTGTCATATATAGAAATGTTGTTTGCAAAATACATTATTATTAAGTTGATTAATAAACCTAAGTAAAAAATAATAATGGGTTTCTTAAAATGTTGTTTTTTAGTCGGTTTTAATTTATTTATTGATATACCAACAACAATAAAAAATATTGAAAGGACTGCTAATCCATTTAAAATGATAGTTGAACCAACAAATGTTAAATCAAACATTTTTAGTCCAAAAAGAAGAATTAATATTAAGATTAGTTTTTTCAATATTTTTTTAAAAGAGTTCAGTTTTTTTAATTATCCCTTGTGTCTTTTTACTCCACCTTTGATAATAAATGAAGTATTACATTTTTTAATTTCTATTTATTTTTAAATCTATTTTAAGGAATTCCATTTGCTTTTAATAATTTGTATAATATTTATATTCATTTTATTATTTAGAACAATTAAAGCCCAAATTATATTAACAGCTAATATTATGCTCCCAATTATATAATTATATGGGGCTGTTAAATAATAAACGAAAAACGCACTAAAAATAAATAAGTATGAAATACTCATTAATAAGATAAGCAATCTTGAAGGTTTAAAATTAAAGATTTTTACACAAACAATCCATGCAAGAATATAATATAATACATAGGCGATACAATAATTTATGCCTAAACCATTAAACCCAAATATGCTCGAAAATCCTATTAAAAGGATAAAATCTGTTACCCAAAAGATGACTTGAATAAATATATAATTACCGGATTTCTCTTTTGCCATTATAGCATGTGAAAAAGGAAAAGCTAAAACGCGCAAACTTACCCCCAATACTTGCCAACGAATAATACTTACCCCTTTGGCAAATTCTTGAGAGTAAAACAACTCTAAAATAATAGGAGAGAAAATTAAAATACCAATTACACCAATGCTTGATATTGTAACACCAAATTCCATTTGTTCGTTAAGTAAATTATTTGTGTCAGAATTGTTTTTTATTACCTTCATTAAACGGGGCATTAAGTCAACTCCCATTGCTCCAAGTATCATTCCAATATAAAGATTTGATATAGTCCAACTTGCTTGGTATATACCTACCGCTTCAATATTAAAGTGTCTTGTAAGATATACTCTTGATGCGTAAGTCATTAGAGTCGCAATAATACCCGCAATGCTAAAGCCAAGTCCAATTTTTAAGAGTGAATATAATTCTGTTTTAAATTCGGAAGTTGTAGGGGAGATGTTTTCAATTTTTAGTTTTTTTGTGTACCACCAAGTGCAAAGTACTGCGGTAAGTCCAACAATGAAAATAAAAATGGGGATGCCTTTTATACCCAGAAAGTATACGGAAATAATTGCTGTAACGGAGCCTGTAATGGAGCCAATAATTTGGCTAATGGATAAGCCTCTTAAATCTCGTAACCCATTTAAAATGGATTTTTGCCCGTTAGAAAGTCCGTTAAATAAAATTACAAAAGATACAATGATAACTCCCCAAAAATAGTCTTGTGTATTAAAGAGTATTTGACTAATTGTTTTGGACAGCAGCATAGAACACCCTGCTGTAAAAAGAGAAATAATAAGTAAGGTTTTTCTGAAAATGAAGATTGTTTTGGCTATTTTGCTTGCATCTACATCTTTAGATATTTGCCTCACACCACTTTTATCCAAACCTAACATTGAAAACTGCGTAACCATTTCAATGTAAGAATTATAGAGAGCCCATATTCCAAATCCATAGGTGCCTACAAAAAGAGCTACGCATTTATTGCGAATTATTCCAAAAATAATCTGTATAATTTGTACAAACCCAATTAAACTTGTTGCTTTTGCGATGTCTTTATATGAAGACATATTTTTTTGTTAAATTACGTTCTATTTCTTATTTTTCAATTTTTCTCTCTGAACAGCTTCAATATCAAGTATGTCTTTGCTTTTATAGGTAAGAGATTTGTAAACAGCTTTTAAATCGCGCGCTAGTCGGCGTATGCCTTCTGGTTCAAGGGAGGCTGCGTGGTCGGTGCCTTTCCATGTTCTGTCGAGTGTGTAATGCCGTTCAATCCATTCTGCTCCAAGGGTGTAGGCGGCAATGTCAACGGCAATGCCTAGGTGGTGACCGGAAAATCCGATGGCTTTTACTTTGTTGGCATATTGTTCTTTTAACCAGCATATTTCTAAAAGAGAAACATCTTCGAAGGGAACAGGATATCCTGATGTACAGCTGTAAATTACCAAGTCTTTGTTTCTTTTTTTTGAAATAAAAAATTGCATTAAATCATCAACTTCATTTTTTGTTGTCATTCCAACCGAAATATGAATTTCTCCTTCGTAATTATCACACAACCAATTCAGCATCTCGTAATTGTTATTACAAGCCGATGGTATTTTAATAAGTTGAGGCTTAAGAGATGCGATTTCTTTTGCTGAAGTCAAGTCCCATACTGAGGAGGAATAAGCTATATCCATACTTTCGCAAAAGCTTTTTAGTTCGGCATGCTGAGCTACAGTAAATTCTAAATATTCACGGTGTTCTCCATAGGTTTCTCCATAGGAATTCGTCGGATTTGGGTGAGGAGCATTGTATTGTTCTTCGGTTAGTAACTCTTTGTTATTTCTTTTTTGGAATTTTACTACATCGGCATTGCAAAAGATTTTAGCTACTTTAATCAGTTCTTTGGCAATTTCCATATCGCCTTTGTGATTACATCCTATCTCGGCAATAACTTTGGGTTGTTGGTACATATTTAACTGTTTCTTTGGTTGTAAAGATGAATAAAATGGGTTGCTTCTCGAATGGCATTATTTCCTCCTGCAGCAGGTAATATAATGTCGGCTCTTTGTTTAACTTCAGGCATGGCATCGCTAGGACAAAGTCCCCAGCCGCAAGAGCATATATTGGCTAAATCATTCACATCGTCGCCTAAATAGGCTACTTCATTTTTGTTGATTTTTAGTTGGTTAAGAATCTCTATTAGTCGAGTGTATTTGTCTTTAACCCCCATGTATAGATTTGTAATCTGCAGTTTTTGCATTCTTTTTTCTACCAAAACAGAGTTTTCAGAAGTTATTACAATTACTTGTAACCCATTTTCGCGGGCTATTTCTAAGCCCATTCCATCACGCATGGAGAAGGTTTTTGATAATTCACCGTCTTTTGTATACGCTATTTTTCCATCGGTAAATACGCCATCTACATCTAAAACTAAGGCTTTAATTTTACTTGCTGTTTGTTTGGTTTTACGCAGTGTTTGCTCAGCTAAAGTTTCAACAATAGCCCAATCAGTAGGTTCGTCAATTTCCACTAAACTTGTTTCGGCCATTTTTACAATGCCAATTTTTCCACCTAAGCGGTTTTTGTTTTGTTGAAACTGACTTTTTGTGCAGGCATAAACGGCTCCATTTTCCAGTAACATGCCCTCAAATTCTTGGCGACGGGGGCGATTCATAAAGTCGTAGTTAAGGCTTTTACCTGCTTCATTCCACACAAACCGCTTGGATTCAACAACCGTTAAGGCAGAATCAAATCCTTCATCGTTAATTTTTTTTAGGGTGTTATTGATGTCTAGAGCAGTAGTAAGGGGAGAAGTAGCTTGTAATAAACATAAAATGCTGAAATTATACTTTATTTTTTCAGCAAACTCAAGCATAGCCATTTCTGTACTTGCTGTATCAGTAGCACTCTCCGCACTTCGAAGCATGGCTTCTACTTTATTAGTCCATGTATATTCTTCCTGAATAAAATCAATGATTTTTTCGTCATCAGTGTATATGTAAATTTTTGATAGATTAGATTGTATCGCTTCACCTAAAACCCATGTAAACAAAGGGCGTCCTAAAAGCTTTTTTTTGTTTTTGTTGATAATGCTTTTAGAACCTGCTCGTAGAGGAATTATGGCAACTGATTGTTGATTCATGTTGTGCAATTTTTAAGTTTATTTTCCTATACAATAATACTCAATGCCGGAGGCTTTCATGTCTTGGCTATCGTAAATATTTCGTCCGTCAAATACCACTGCTTTTTGCATGGACTTTTTAATTACTTCCCAGCTTGGCAAACGGAACTCTTTCCATTCAGTGGCTACCATTAAGGCGTCGGCGTTTACCGTAGCGTCGTACATATCAGAGGCAAAGTGTATTTGTTTAATTGTTTCGGTGTTGGTAAATCGTTTTTTTGTTTCGTCAATGGCAATAGGATCGAATACCCGCACTTTACACCCTGCTTTAACTAGCTTTTCTATTAATACCAAGGCCGGAGCTTCTCGAATGTCATCTGTTTCGGGTTTAAAGGATAGGCCCCAAACAGCAATTGTTTTTCCGGCAATAGTATGCTTATAATAGTGCATTAGTTTGTCAAAAAGAATTTCTTTTTGTTTCTCGTTAACAAATTCAACGGCACGCAACACCTGCATGTCGTAGCCTTTTTCTTGGGCGGTATGTATTAATGCTTTTACATCTTTAGGAAAACAGGAGCCGCCATAACCACAGCCCGGATACAGAAATTTGTTTCCAATGCGCGAGTCGCTACCTATGCCTTTACGCACCATATTTACATCGGCACCCACAATTTCGCATAGGTTTGCAACATCGTTCATAAAGCTGATGCGGGTAGCAAGCATAGCGTTAGCGGCATATTTAGTCATCTCGGCTGAAGGGATGTCCATAAAAATTACCCGAAAGTTATTGAGTAAAAAAGGGCGGTATAATTTCGAAAGCAGTTCTTTGGCGCGTTCTGTTTCTACGCCTACTACTACACGATCCGGACTCATAAAATCTTTAATGGCAGCGCCTTCTTTTAAAAATTCAGGATTTGAAGCTACATCGAAGTCGATTTTCTCGCCCCTTTTGTCGAGCTCTTTTTGTACGGCTTCTTTCACTAATTTAGCTGTACCAACAGGAACGGTGCTTTTGGTTACGATTAGTTGGTGTTTGGTCATGTGTTGACCAATGGTGCGGGCAACTTGCAGAACATACTTGAGGTCGGCACTGCCGTCTTCGTCGGGGGGAGTGCCTACCGCACTAAATACCATATCAACTTCGTTGAGGCAGTCGGTCAGATCGGTAACAAAATGCAACCTATTTGCTTGTTGGTTACGCAATACCATGTCTTCGAGTCCGGGTTCGTATATCGGAATTATGCCTTTTTTAAGGTTTTCGATTTTTTGTTTGTCTATATCGACACAAGTTACATCAACGCCCATTTCGGCAAAACAAGTGCCCGATACTAAGCCTACATAACCGGTTCCTACAATGGCAATTTTCATTTATGTTTAATTAATAGCGTACAACAATTAAATAAGTGAGCATGTAATTGTTAATATAAGCCTGATTTGCTGTTGTTTATGTTTAATTAACAATTTTTGTAAATAAGTTGCAAATATATGAATAATTTATGGGAGAATGTGTTTAAAAATCTTTGTTTATAAGCATAAAAATGCATTTTACTGAATAAACTCGATCAATAAGATAATAGCTTAATAATCTTTTCTTATCAAAAAGATGTATTCTTTAACTACATCAATGCCTAAACCACCATTTTCAAACACATATTTTATGGCAAAAGGAGTTTTTCCATCTATAAAAATGGAGTTAAACAAACGTATGCCAACATAATCTTTTAGTTCGTTATTATTAAATTCTATCAACGAATCATGTTGATTGTACTTGTTGAAGGAGTAAATACCTGTGTAACTGTTGCTTGATGTGAAGTAATTGAAGCATAAAAGCCCGCTGATAATTGCTCCTGCTAAAATGGCTTTTTGAAAATTAGTATACTTTCGTAGTTTTTTTACACCAATATGTAAAAGTAAAAAAACAATTATATAACTGCTTAATAAAATGCTTATCCAAATTACAGTAGATAAACCAATGGTAAAAAAAACAATGCAATTAATTATGAATAAGCTTGCAAAAATGGTTTCAGATAAACTGACGATTTTTTTAATTGCTTTTAACGAATCAATAATTTGCACTTTGCCTTTAAATACAAATGTTCTGCGTAATAACATAATTAATACAATACCTATTAATAAACCTACCAAGGCTCCTTGTAAATTATGGCTGCTAAATCCGTGCATAACAGGTAATAGAATGCAAATAAAATACACCAAAATGGCGATACAAGAGTCACCTATGGTAGTTATATTTACTAACTCTTTGTATTCTTTTGAATTTACCCAAGCGTTGTATTTCATTTGAGCGTAACGAATAGCTTGCTCTCTTTCTCTTTCTTTTTGTTGTTGTGTATATACAAACGATTCGTTAGTTGATGAAGGCTGTTTTTTGTGACGTAGAACTTGCTTAAAAGCTTCATAAAGAGCTAAAAAATCTTCGTGAGCAGTAATAGATTTGTTTCTATCGGGGTGTAATAATTTGGCCTTATTTTTAAAGGCTTTTTTTATTTCGTTTTCGGTAGCCGTTTCAGGTACACCTAATAGCTTATAATACTGTTGCAAGGATTACTATAGTTTTACGTTAGGGGGCAAAAATCGAGAAATGTCTTTGTTGTATGCAAGCAAGTCGCGTACAACGGTGGATGAGATAAATGAATATTGGGCTTCGGTAAATAATACTACAGTTTCAATGCCCGATAATTTGTGGTTATTATCAGCTGTAGTATGCTCGTATTCAAAATCGCCTACAGTACGAATGCCACGAAGTATAAAGTTCGCCTGTACCTCGTTGGCAAAATCAACGGTTAAAGAATTGTATTGTTTTATTTTTACTCGTTGGTCATTTTTAAATGCTTGTTCAATTATTTCGAGTCTTTTTTCGATGGGGAAAAGAGATTTTTTTGATAAATTAACCCCAACCCCAATTACAATTTCGTCAAAAAGTTCTAATCCTCTTAAAACAATTGAATAATGTCCTATGGTAAATGGATCGAACGATCCGGGAAATATGGCTCTTTTCATCAGAATAATAGTTAGTTATAGCTAGCTTAATGTTTAGTTTTTTTTTAAGGTTTTTTGATTATACGTTCTCCTTTTGTATTGATAATAAATACTTCATCTTCAAGCATTACAGTAGAAGTTCCTTGGTCAAAGTCAGTAACATATTTATAAATTAATGGGATTACCTCGGCTCCGGTAATGTCGATAAATCCCCATTTGCCATTGTTGCTTACCGCTGCATATCCTTGGTTAAAACTTCGTGCATCATCGTATTTTGGAGGAACAACTTCATATCCTTTTTTGTTTACAAATCCAATTTGATAATTTAGGTCAATTCTAGCCATTTCTTCACTAAATTCGGCTACTTCATCGTATTTGCAAGGAATTATTTCTTTTCCGTTACTGTCAATAAAACCATAGGCAAAATTACTTACCACTTTGGCTAATCCTTCTTGAAAAGCCCAAACTTCGTCAAACTTAGGTGGAATAATTTCGAACCCAAATCGGTCAATAAACCCAATTTTTTTACCCATCCGAATCATGGCAATGCCATTTTTAAAATCCCAGGCATTATCGTAAACGGGTGGTATTATTTCTTTGCCCGATTTATTTATATAGCCCCATTTATCATTAAGCTCAATGGCAGCTTGCCCTTCAGAAAAAGGCCCTGCATTATCATATTTTATCGGGACTATTAGTTTTCCTTTTTTATCAATAAAACCCCATTTTTTATTTTTTGATACGGCACATACATCTTCAGTGAAATCTAATATTTCATCGTATTCCACAGCAATAATTTCTTTTCCTCTATTATTTACAAATCCCCATTTGTTGGCTTGAGAAACGCTAATTAAATCTTGTTTAAAATCTCCAATAAGCGGATATTTTGGTGCAATTAGCTGTTTTCCCGAAACCGAATCTTTAAATCCGAAGGAGTGATGTTCTTTCGAATAAAAAGGAATGGCTCGAATATGTTCAGCAGTTTGGCAGTTACTGAACAAGTAGCTGAAAAATACTACTGCTGTAATAATAAATGTTAACTTTTTCATTTAAGAAAAGGTATAAATGTTTTTTTTATCTCGCAACTCCGTTTTTGTTAATGAAAAACTAATTACGTAAAAACGCCATCAATAAGCGGTTATTGTGTATTGTCACAGATGTCTTCGAGAATAATAATTCAAATATAATTAATTATTGTATGGTTTTTGCATATCTTATTCGTTTTCTGTGTGTATAAATATGAAAATATAATATTTTCTTTTAACTTTGCGACCTATTTTTGTGGTAGTTTTTATGTAGTTCTGAGTAAAAAACAATGAAATACTAGCACAAATATACAAACTATTGCAATTTGAAAGAATAAAAAGATTAAGATAATACCATGAAAAAAGCGTACTCAATTCTTCTATTTGCACTCTTTATGGCAATTGGAGTTCAAGTGAAGGCTCAAGAAAGAATCATTTATGATCAGTATCACTTCAATTATTATTTGATAAACCCTGCTGTGGCGGGAGCTGATGAATGCTCTCATTTAATGTTAACCACCAAAAATAATTGGATTGGTTTAGATGGCCCTTCTACCCAAACACTTTCTTTTAGAACCAGATTTAAAACTCGTAACATGGGGCTTGGAACGTATATTTATAACGATAAAACACCAAGTTTTAATAATGCAGGAGCTCAATTGACATTTGCCTATCATATTCCATTAACACCAGGGAGACGTGTTACAAAAAGATTAATGTTGGATAAACAGCTGTCTTTTGGGGTTTCGTTAAAAGCGTATCAACTTTCTTATAATAGTCATAAAACAATCGACCCGGCTGATGAGTCGTACAGTGAAATGGCTCCAAATGCTAATTTTGGAATTTATTATACTTCGTATGGTTTTTTCGGTGGATTATCTATAACTAATTTAATTCCTTATACAATGCGCTATACCGGTCTTTTGGAACCGGTAGGACCTACAACGGCATTTCTTTTCTTAGGTAATTCGTTCCAAATAGCCGAAGATAAAATTTTTGAACCTTCAGTAAATTTTAATTATAACACTTACAACAACAAACAAGTAGAGTTGAATTTGAAGTTTGCACAAAATAATGAAGTAAGTGATTTTGGTTATTGGGCTCAACTTTCTTATCGTCATAATTTAGATGAAGCATCGGGTCAGCCAATTTCTCTTATACCTATTTTAGGTATTCGTACCGGTAAGTTGCAAATAGCTTATGCATTTAATTTAACTTTGAACGATTTAGCCTCATATAACATGGGTACACATGAATTTATGTTGGCTTATACTTTCTGTATACCTAAGCATTTCTGTAGATAGTAGTTGCGTTAACATACAAAAGCAAAATCCCTTATAGCTATTTTTAAGGGATTTCTTTTTTTAATAATACTTTGATGAATCTTTCGTATTACATAGGCATCAAAATTTATGGATTCCTAATTTTTATTGCATCCTTTTTTAGTGCTAAAGCTAAAAAGCGCTACAATGGTCAACAAGAAGTTTTTTCGTTACTTGAAAAATCGTTGTCGAAATATGAAAAAACAAAATGGGTGTGGTTTCATGCTGCTTCGTTGGGCGAATTTGAACAGGGACGCCCGGTAATGGATGCCTTAAAAAAACAACATCCTGAATACACTATTTTGCTTACTTTTTTTTCTCCTTCAGGATATGAGGTGCGTAAAAATTATAACGGTGCCGATGTGGTATGTTACCTTCCTTTAGACACTCCCAGAAATGCCAAGCGATTTTTGGATTTGGTAAAACCCACCAAAATTATTTTTATTAAATACGAGTTTTGGCCTAATTTCTTAAAACATTGTAAAAAGAAACAAATACCTACCTATGTCATTTCAGCAAATTTCAGAAAATCACAGTTGTTTTTTAAATGGTATGGGTTTCCGTATGCTTCCATTTTAAAATCATTCGATTGTTTATATGTACAAGATGAACAATCACGCATTCTGCTTGAGTCAATAGATGTATTTAATGTAGTGGTGGCAGGAGATACTCGTTTTGATAGAGTAGTGGAAATTGCTGAACAAAGCAAAAAAATTCCCTTAATTGAAGCGTTTAAAAATAACCGGCAACTAATTGTGGTAGGAAGTTCATGGCCTAACGATGAGGAATTGATTGTTGAATATTTACAACAAAACAAAGATGTTAAAATAATTTTCGCACCGCACGAAATTCATTCCTCAAATTTGTATCATTTAGAATCGAAAGTTTCTGTACCTACGGTGCGTTTTTCAACAGCTACTCCCGAAACATGCAAAAATGCCCGTTGTATGATAATTGATAATATAGGAATGCTTTCTTCCATTTATAAATATGCTAATCTTGCTTATATTGGTGGTGGTTTTGGGGTGGGTATTCATAATGTGTTAGAAGCTGCAGTGTATCATATTCCTGTTGTTTTTGGACCTAACTATAAAAAATTTAAGGAAGCTCGAGATTTAATTTTGTTGGGAGCAGGATTTTCGGTCGTCGATTATGTGGAACTATATTCTACGTTCGATTGGTTGCTTTTACACAAAGATGCCGGAGAAATTGCCGGTAATTACGTGCAACAAAAAAGAGGAGCCACGGATAAAATTATACAAGGAATCTTTAACTAGTTAATAATTAATAGTTAACAGTTAATAATTATGCATGATATATTTTTTTAAGTTATATTTGTTCTCCTCAACTATTAACTTTTAACTATTCACTATTAACTAATATGAAGCCTTCTATTCCAAAAGGGACTCGTGATTTTTCGCCCATTGAAATGGCGAAACGCAATTATATTTTTGATACTATTAAAACCGTTTTTCGTTTGTATGGTTTTGAGCAAATTGAAACACCTGCTATTGAAAACCTATCTACCTTGATGGGAAAGTACGGGGAAGAAGGAGATAAGCTGCTTTTTAAAATTCTAAACTCGGGCGATTTTTTGGCAACTGCTCCTGTTGATGTGTTAACGGATAAAAATAGTGTAAAAGTTACTTCTTCTATTTCTGAAAAAGGCTTGCGTTACGATCTTACGGTACCTTTTGCCCGCTATGTAGTGCAACACCAAAATGAAATAAACTTTCCGTTTAAACGCTATCAAATACAGCCAGTTTGGCGAGCCGACCGTCCACAAAAAGGCCGCTATCGCGAATTTTACCAATGCGATGTAGATGTAGTGGGCAGTAATTCTTTGTTGAACGAAGTGGAACTGATTCAAATTGTGGATGAGGTATACCGTCGTTTAAATTTACAAGTGCTACTGAAAATCAATAACCGAAAGATATTAAGTGGTATTGCCCAAATAATAGGGCAAGCCGATAAAATCACAGATATTACGGTAGCCATTGATAAATTGGATAAAATAGGATTGGAAAATGTTAACAAAGAGTTACAGGAAAAAGGCTTGAACGATGAGTCTATTGCTAAACTACAACCTATATTATTACTTAACGGTAGTAATTCCGATAAATTAAAGTCTCTTAAGACTGTTCTTTCCTCTTCGGAGATAGGCTTGCATGGAATAGCAGAGATTGAAACAATCCTTAATTTTCTTGCCGACCTTAAACTAAAAAACGAAATTGAACTGGACCTTACGCTAGCGCGCGGATTAAACTACTACACCGGCGCTATTTTCGAAGTAAAAGCCAAGGATGTGGCAATAGGAAGTATTACCGGAGGCGGACGTTATGATAACCTTACCGGTGTGTTTGGCTTACAGGGAGTATCGGGTGTGGGTATTTCTTTTGGTGCCGACCGTATTTACGATGTATTAGAACAACTCAATAACTTCCCTGCCGAATCGTTGGATAACACCAAGCTGCTATTTGTATCTTTTGGCGAAGCTGAATTAGCTTATTGCCTACCTTGGTTACAAGCAGTGCGCAAAGCCGGTATTGCCTCCGAAATTTACCCCGAACCGGCCAAAATGAAAAAACAAATGGGCTATGCCGATGCCAAAAAAATTCCGTATGTGGCTATTGTTGGTGGCGACGAAATGGTGCAAGGCAAAGTGATGTTGAAAAATATGGCGAGTGGAGAGCAGGGTTTGGTTTTGTTGGAAGAATTGATACATGAAATTACTATTTCGTAAAACTAAGCATGTGTTTTTTTAAGAATGTATAAAGTAGATTGGCAAATATTTATAGGTATAGGTATAGTTTCTTTTTGAAAGACGCTATCATTTTAGTAACAACTCCTTTATTTTTTATACTTCGACTAGTTGGTTTTCTTTGTTCCTTTTTGTATTCCCCGCAAGAAGCAAAAAATGTCTATCTTTGTTCCTTAAACAAAATATCTCATGGCTAGTTGCTTACAGGTTGAAAACCTCTCCAAAACTTTTGGCGATAACTATTTATTCGAAAATCTTTCTTTTGGTATTTCCGACGGACAACGCATTGCGCTTATTGCAAAAAACGGAGCCGGCAAAACAACATTGCTCTCCATCTTGGCAGGGGAGGAGGATTACCAAAGTGGCACCATTTCTTTTCGTCGTGGTTTGCGTGTAGGTTACTTGCG
>JAFGVU010000091.1 GCA_016937855.1 Bacteroidales bacterium
GTTGTGGTTTGATTAAAGATTAGAAACAATGATATTAGCTCTGTTCTCAGAAGCTAATAGTCAGTAAATTAAGCTGAAATATCATTTTTAAAAATGCTCCTTTTAAAGACATAATTGCTTTGATTGGGGCATTTTTTTTAACCTAACAGGTTTATTTCAAAACCTGTTAGGTTTTTAGGAGTAATTTCAAAACTAGCTAGGTTTTTAGGAGTAATTTCAAAACCAGCTAGGTTTTTAAGGAATAATTTCAGAACCTGTTAGGTTTTAGAACCTCATTTGGTATAGAAACCTCATAGGTTTATTTATTATTTTTATAAAAAACAAAATCAAAGTGAAATATATACCATTTGAAGCAGGGCAATACTATCATATTTACAACAGAGGGAATAATGATGAGAAGATTTTTTATGAAGCTGATAATTATACCTATTTTATCAGACTGTTAAAAAAACATCTGACACCCATATTAGAAATTTATACTTATTGCTTACTGCCAAACCATTTTCATTTGCTAGTTAAATTTAAAGAAATGGATGATTTACCGGAAGCTGTTAGAATTGGCAAAACAAAATTACACCAGGGCTTATCCAACTTATTTAATGCCTATTCAAAATCAATCAATAAGAGATATTCCAGGAGAGGAAGCCTTTTTCAAGAACACTTAAAACGAAATCAAATTAACGATAATAATTATCTTCTGAACCTAGTTCTTTATATAAATACCAATTCAAGTCATCATGGATTGGGTAATTTTGAAAACTATCCATATTCATCCTATCAACATTTAATTTCAGAAAATCCAACTTTTTTGAAACGGGAAGAAGTTTTAGAATTATTTGATGGGAAAGACAATTTCATTTTCACTCATCTTGCAAAACAATTGAATATAAATCTCTTAAATAATATGGTATTGGAATAAGTAAACCTAACAGGTTTTGAAATAAACCTGTTAGGTTTAGAAAAGTTCGAGTTGCACCGGAGTAGGTTCGTTGGACACAATTGCCTTTCCCCAATAATTCATAATATTACCGTATTGTTTGTCGGTAATTCGTAAAATGCTGATCTTTCCTTCAACAGGCAGAAATACTTTTACCCGTCTTTCGTGTGCATCGGCACTTTCGCTGCTGGCACAATGACGTAAATAAACAGAAAATTGCATCATGGCAAAACCATCTTTTAGCAATTGTTTGCGAAAAAGAGAAGCATTTTTGCGTTGCTTTTGAGTCTCGGTTGGTAAATCAAAAAATACAAATAACCACATAATACGGTAAGCATTTAGTTCCATAATTTGGGATAATTTATTTTACGTTGCGTGCCATTAAAGCATTGCTGCAAACTATTGGCGGTATATTGCAATGCTACCATCAGAGGGCTTTCAAAATCTTCGAAGTAAACGGTTTGGGTTAATACTTTTAAAAGTTCGGCTTTTATGGGGGTTTTAAGCTCTTGTTCTTCATATTTCTCCATAATTTCTAAAACTTTTGCATCTACCAATGGTCGGTAAGGTTCCATTATATCATCGGCCAGGCAAAATGCATTGTAACGATTGTGATGATGAATACCCAGCGTAGGAAGCATACCACTTCCGCTCAATGCCCGTGCTACTGCCGCTCTTAAAACTATATATCCATAATTTAAAAACGAATTAGGATAAGCTCCACCTCGTTCTCGCTGAAAGTCGAAATCGAATAAATGTTTCCAATAATATGCAGCAGCGGCACCTTCGCGGTTATCCGTATCACCACTCAATACTTTTGTTGCATAATGTTTCAATGGATGTTGAGTATGTCCCTGCAAATTCAACAAATGTCCTTGATTTGAGATTTTTGCATTGATAATTTGTTGCCAGATTTGTTTTTTTAGTGGTTCTGTAGCATTTATTTGCTGACTAAATATTTCCTGTTGTAAATAATGTGTGCTAAGATTGAGTAGCATAGAAGCCGGCATATGCTTTTCGTCACAAAAAATAACTGCCACATTTTGGGCACTTAGCTTAATTAATAAAGGAATGGAAACATAAGTTTCGGGATTTTCGATAACAACAAAGCCGATATCTTCAATGGGAACCGTTGTTGTTTTTACATCCGTTTTAATACAAAGCTGTTCATTTTGGGTAGTTAATGAAGCTTTATTTTCAAAGAAAAGAGTTCGTTTAATCATTTTTTTATTAAAAATAAGAATTAAATTGCTCTTATGCAATAAGATAAACAATTAAGTGTTGATTTTATGAATGCTAAATTTTATATTCATATTGTTTTAGTAATGATAGGATATTTAGAAATAGCTACCTCAAACTCTGGTTTGGTGCTTATTTATGCTTATAAGCACCAAAAAATTAATATTTAACAAATTAACTTCTGAGAGCCCTTGATTTCGCATTTATACTTTATTAACTTTGAGTTATACACTAAAAATTAACAGTTATGTCAGTAAATTTCAATGTGGTGGCTCGAGTCAATCCTCAAAAGCGTGAGGACCCACCAAAGTATTACGCAAGTTTAAAGTCAATTGGCAAACGCAACCTGCGTTATATTGCCAAGCGTATTTCCGACAAATCTACTCTGAATGAAATTGATGTAAAAGCCGTGCTCGAAGGCTTTATTCAAGTTATTCCCGAAATTTTAACGGA
>JAFGVU010000092.1 GCA_016937855.1 Bacteroidales bacterium
TAGAATTTCGTCGTGAGGCTGGTAATCCCACAGAAATCAGGTGTTTCACGAAATAAGCGTACTAACCAGTACGGTTATTGAGAGAAACACAATGTAATGTCTGATTTCAAAGGGATTTACAGACGGAATAGATTTTCTAATGCATAATCAGGGTTTTATAGCTTTCTTAATAATCTCTAAATCCAACAAGCTTACAACCAAAAGCATTATCATCCACGGGATAAAAGTAAATGATAGTTGTTGTGGTAATATTGTCTGTAAGGCAATAAATAGAACAATTATCAGGATGTATGCTAGTTTTAGATAGTCGTTAAACTTACGCTTTCTGAAAAGTATTAGAACAATCGCCGGCAAAGTCCATAAAGTGTTAAGATTGCTGCCTATTGCCGGATGAAGAGAGTATAAATCCATAAATAATAGTAGTAATCCCAAAAGTGTAAATATTATCGAAACAAAGTACAACAACGGTTTTCTGGTTTTAGGGATAAAACTTAAGCCAATCAACAATAAAACTATAAGCCACGGACTTAAATACGAAAAATTAAATCCTTTCTCTGTTTTTGGTGATGCATCCAAGAGAATTACACTTTTTTGTTCATACTCCGACCCGTCAAGAAAATCGTAAATGTAAACAGGCAAAAACATATAATCCGATGGAGTAGCAAGTTTGTCTGTTTCCATTCCCATAGCGATGTTAATACCAAATTCAATCCAATAGTTTTTCGAAACAAAGGGTTTTAAAAGTTGACGAAATGTTTTGCCCTTAAAACCCGACTCGTCGAAGTCGATTCGTTTATTTGTTGCATCCTCGATAATATCTCTGATTTTAGTCGCACAATTGTTTTTTAAAAAATCGTAACGATAGTATCTGGCAGAGGTAGTGTAACATGTTTCAAGCAATGTAACCATATTAACTTTTTCCTCGTAAGTGAGATTTAAAACCTGTTCGTGTATTGTGCGTTTTGTCTCTGACGAAAAATAGACAAAATAATCAAAATCGTCAATAGAAAGACAATAGTCTAAATCGCCCCGAATAAACTTTATGTAAAAATTAGGAGTGTTAAAATCAAACGTACCATAGTTATAAACCTGATCGATATTTAGCGAATCGTCTTTTATTCTTATTGCGGTATGACCAAAATATGCATACATTTCATCTCCTGCATCCTGCGTTAATAGTGATATTTGAGCATCACGAGATAATGCAACTGCATTAAAAGACATCAATAAAAAAAGAATCGGCAGAAAAAAACTACTTATTCTTTGTTTTAAGTTAGTATTGTATTGGTATAATCTCATTTTAGTGCTTAATTTTTATTATTCTTCGACATATATTCGTTTTACTCTTTCCGATATCCCGGTAATTACTTCGTAAGGAATTGTATTTAAAACTTTTGACATTTGTGTTATACTGTTTTGCGGACCAAAAATAATAACTTCGTCGCCGGTTTTTGTGTCAATTCCCGTAATGTCAACCATACACATGTCCATGCAAATATCGCCAATTGTAGCAGCTTTTTGTCCATTGATAATAAAGTGCCAATTTCCATTTCCAAGTCGTCTGTCAATGCCATCAGCATAGCCAACAGGAATGGTTGCTGTTCTGGTATCTTTAGTTGGTTTTCCCGATCGGTTGTAGCTCACACTCTCACCTGCTTTTACTTCGTGTGTTTGGGATATTATTGATTTAAAAACCGAAACTTGTTCTAATTTATCGGTAACAGAATCCATTAAACCATAAAGACCTATACCGAGTCGAACCATCTCAAATTGGTAATTTGTAAATCGTAAAATTCCTGCTGAGTTTAAAATATGACGCAGTACTTGTTGATTTGTAAGTGATGAAATCTTGTCGGAAATTTTGATAAATATTTTAATTTGATTTTGTGTAAAATCATCAAATTTGCTACTATCAGCTCCAACAAGATGTGAGAAAACACTTGCAATTTTAATATTTGGTGTGGCGTTTAATAATTGGCAAAATTCATCAACTTCTTGCTCGCTTATTCCAAGGCGGTTCATTCCTGTGTTTATTTTTATATGTACAGAAAAGTTTTGTTTTTGAAAAGCCTTAATTTCTTTGACCAAATCTTGCAGTAATTCGTAGCTGTATATCTCGGGTTCGAGATTGTAATCGATCATTGTTTTAAAATCCTTGGCTGATGGATTCATTACCATTATTGGTGTAATAATTCCTGATTTTCTTAATTCGACACCTTCGTCGGTATAGGCAACAGCCAGATAATCGATACGGTTATGCTGTAAAAAAGTGGCAACTTCGCGATATCCGCTTCCGTACGAGAATGCTTTTACCATTGCCATTATTTTTGTCTGTGGCTTGATCTGCGAACGAAAAAATAGCAGGTTGTCGCGCATTAGGTTCATGTTTGTCTCTATGTACGACTCGTGCGATTTTGCCTGCAATCGTTTCGATATTTCCTCAAATCGAAAGTTGCGGGCTCCTTTTAACAAAATTGCTGCATTACTGTAGTCCGAAAGTATCAGTTCATTTAAAAAAGCATCTGTGTCTTGATAAAAAATCGAGTTTTTAGCAAAACCATCTTTTTGTTTCGATAAGTTTTCTCCAATTCCAATAAGTTGATCGATATTTTTTTCTGAAATCAGCTTATTAACACTTTTGTAGAAAATGTTTTCTTTTTCTGAGTTTTGGAGAATATCCGACATTATCAGAATGGACTTTTTGTTCGCTTTTTTTTGATTGAGATAATCTAGAGCAATTTCCAATGAGTTGATATCACTATTATAACTGTCGTTTATGAGTATGCTGTTGTTTATAGCATCGAGAGTTTGAAGCCTCATTTGAACTCCCGGCAAGCTTGTAAAACGTGATATTATGTCTTTGTCGGGTTTGGGAAAGAAAACAGTTATCAGGGCAAAACAGCTTATAGCATTTTCGATAGATCCTTCATCAGTAAATGGTATTTTTAGCTCATGTAATTGATTATTATATGCTATTTTTATTTCTGAAAATGTATTGTGTTTTATTATTTTATCGACAAAAATTGTAGCATCTTTTTCCCTATGCGACAATAAAATTGTTTTTGTGTCTTTGTTTGTTTTGAATTTTTCGAAATCGGAGTTGCAAATTATTGTTTCACAATCTTTAAAAAGGGCGAATTTTTCGCTTATTTTTTGTTCGATTGATGAAAATTGTGACTGATGAGCTTCTCCTATATTTGTAAATAGTCCAATGTTTGGTTTTATAACAGCTTCTAATTTTTGCATTTCACCAATTTCGGATATTCCGGCTTCGATTATAGCTAATTCAGTCGAACTGTTTATCAGCCACAACGATAAAGGTACTCCAATTTGAGAGTTGTAACTTTTTGGACTTCTGGTAATGTTAAAATATGGTGATAAAATGTGAAACAGCCATTCTTTGACAATAGTTTTGCCATTGCTGCCAGAAATTGCAATAATTGGGATGTCGAATTTTCTGCGTTTTATATTTGCAAGCTTTTGTAAAGCATCCACAGAATTTTCGACTTTCAAAAATGAAGCGTCCGGATATACTTGAGTGTTTATGTCTTTACTGATAATAAAAGATCTTAAGCCTTTTTTGTAAAGCTCCGGTATAAATAAGTGTCCATCGTGTTGTTTTCCATCCAGAGCAATAAATAAACTATCGTGAAATTTGACAATTTTACGGCTGTCGGTAAGTAATTTGTCGAATTCATTATCGGGATTTCCTAAAAAAAATCCGTTTAATTGGTCGGCAATATCAGATAATTTGAATTTTAGCATATTTAATTACTCAGACTATTTGTCCTGTTTTGTTTCTTCATTGTAGCATCGGCGACAAAGAGGTTCGTAGATGTCTTTTTCGCCCAACACTACAATGCTTTCGCCCGCCGATTTTCTATGACTGTATTGTGCTAATTCACCACAGTGCATACAAACTGCATGAACTTTTGTAACATATTCGGCAACAGCAAAAAGTGCAGGCATTGGTCCAAAAGGACGACCGGCAAAATCCATATCAAGACCGGCAACAATTACTCTGATTCCCTGATTAGCGAGTTGTACGCAAACTTCGACAATCCCGTTGTCAAAAAACTGTGCTTCGTCAACTCCAACAACATCAACATCGCCTACCATTAGTAGAATATTGGCAGCAGAAGGTACAGGAGTAGAGCGTATCGAATTTGCATTGTGCGAAACAACCTCTTCTTCGCTGTAGCGTACATCAATTGTCGGCTTAAATATTTCGACGTTTTGCTTTGCAAATTCGGCTCGTCGCAACCTGCGAATCAGCTCTTCGGTTTTCCCCGAAAACATCGAACCGGCAATTACTTCTATCCAGCCTTTTTTTGGTTCACCTTTTCTCGATTGTTCAAGAAACATTTTTCAATTTTTTTTCTAATTTTGTAAAAAATATTTATCACAAATTTAGAAAATTATTCTGCATGGAAAACTTATTGACAGTAAAAGAAAAAATAAAAATTCTTAACAACATTGTGCAAAAGATCGAAAGAGATGGTTTTAGTCGCATAGAGAAAGATATTATTTTGCAGGAATTACGCGACATTTACCTGCTTGTTGACAATCTACAGAATCAGCCGGTAGTTGCAACAGAAACTGTTAATAAAATGCCGGAAAATCCTATTTTGACCGAAAAGCCACAAGTGCAAATTCAAATCGAAGAAAAGCCCGAAACTGTTGTCGAGTTTGTTGATGAAGAACCAATTGAAGAAAAAGCACAAGAGCCTGTTTTAGTTGCTGAAACAGTAATAGAAAAACCCGAAGTAACACAAGATAAGCCTGTAGAAAAACCTCAGGAGCGCAAACCAGCACCTCAACAGCAAAACCTTTTTGCAACAAATAATAGCAATGGAGTTAAAACTATTGGCGAACAATTAGGCCAGAATAAAACATCGTTGAACGAGAGATTGTCATCAACAAACTCACCAAATGATGTGGCAAGTAAAATTGGACAAAAACCAATTAACGACATCAAAGCTGCAATTGGAATTGGTGATAGATTCCTTTATATTCGGGAGTTGTTTAATGGAAATAACGATGATTTTGAGCAAACTATACAGCATTTAAACTCATTGACTAATTTTAACCAAGCGCAGGAATATCTCGACAAAAATTATTCATGGGATAGTAATCAGGAAACTGTAGCTAATTTTATTAATGTTGTTAAAAGACGCTATTTGTAATGAAGATTTTTTTAAAAATAGTAATAATTTTTAACGTTCTTGTTGGTTTTTGTTTTGTTACAAATGCTCAAGATAAAGAGAAAACACTTAGTCGGATAGAGGTTTTAACATCTCCGGAGTATCATGGACGCGGTTATGTAAAGGATGGAAGTGGAAAAGCGGCAGATTATCTTGCAGATCAAATGGAAGAGATAGGTTTAAACCATTTTGGTGATGATTATTTTCAGACTTTTACTTTTGATGTAAATTCTTTTCCTGGTAAGCTTAGTGTGAAACTTGATAATAATAAGCTTGAACCGGGTGTCGATTATTTGATAGGCCCTGCAACACCTGATGTAAATGAAACTTTTGAGTTGTTCTTGCCGGATTCTGTTTTGTTAAATGATACAAGTGAATTTAAAAAACTGGTTAATCGCACTGACTTTTCGAATAAAATGTTGGTTGTCGATTATGCCCAAACTCAAAATGTTGAGATTAAAAAGTTCTATATCGCTGTGATGATGAGAAATGAGACTTTTGGAGGTGTAGTAGAACTAATTCCTGACGAGTTGATGTGGGCAGTCAGAACTTTTCAGCAGGATTATCCGGTTGTTAAAATTAAACGCGAATCATACATTAGAGATGCAAAGGAATTGAGTTTAAAAGTAAAAGCTGATTTTATTGAAAATTTTGAAGCCAAAAATGTAATCGGATACATTGAAGGCGAGAAAAAAGACGAATTCTTTGTTTTTTCTGCACATTATGATCATCTGGGTCGTATGGGTAAAAAAGTTTACATTCCGGGAGCACAAGATAATGCTAGTGGCACTGCCATGGTTTTGGATATTGCCGAGTATTATAAAAAAAATAAACCGGAGTACTCCATTGTATTTATGCTTTTTGCTGCTGAGGAGGCAGGACTGCTTGGTTCTGTTCATTATGTATTAAATCCCATGTTTGATTTGAGAAAAGTAAAAATGGTTGTTAATTTAGATCTTGTGGGTACCGGCGATGATGGTATTACAATTGTTAACGGAGCTAATCCTGATTATTCTGATATTTGGCAAAAGTTTGAAAAGATAAATATTGAAAAGGAATATTTTACAACTTTAAAGGCTAGAGGTGAGGCATCAAATAGTGATCATTATCCATTTCATGCTGTCGGAATTCCAGCTGTTTTTATCTACACAATGGGAGGACAAACTTATTATCATAATCCAAAAGATAAGCCCGAAACTTTAACTTTTACCGGTTATAATGCTCTTTTTAACCTTCTTTTAAATTTTGTTGATGATTATGAGTAAACTATATCTTGTGCCAACACCTATAGGTAATCTCGAAGATATTACTTTAAGAGCTATCCGAATTTTAAAAGAGGTTGATTATGTTTTAGCGGAAGATACACGGACATCTGGTTTTTTGCTAAAACATTTTGATATTGATACTAAAATGTATTCTCATCATAAGTTTAACGAGCATAAATCTGTTGAGCATATAGCCGATAAAATTCTCGGAGGAGAATCTTATGCATTAATATCTGATGCAGGAACACCATCAATTTCAGACCCTGGTTTTTTATTGGTTAAGACTTGTGTCGAAAAAGGAGTTAACGTTGAATGTTTGCCGGGAGCAACAGCTTTTGTGCCGGCTCTGGCTGTTTCCGGATTGCCTTCCGATAGATTTTGTTTCGAAGGGTTTCTACCGCAAAAAAAAGGTCGCAATAAAAAAGTTCAAGCTTTAGTTGATGAAGAAAGAACTATGATTTTTTATGAATCTCCTTTTCGATTGCTTAAAGCCATAGAGCTGTTTATAGAGTTTTTCGGAGAGGACAGACAGGCATCCGTATCTCGTGAGATTTCAAAAATTCATGAGGAAAATGTACAGGGAACGCTAAAAGAACTGCATAATCACTTTAGCTCAAAAACAATAAAAGGCGAAATCGTAATTGTTGTTGGCGGCAAAAGTTGTGTCAAAACTTATGATGTATAATTTGACTAAAACTTTTTAATTTACATTAAAACCCGCATTATGTGCTTCGACAAAATTCTACAAAACAATCTAATAGAAGAATCCTAAAACAAACAAAAAACCTAAACACCAAAGATTACTTTACTTACATTTCCTTCGCTAAATACTCACCGGTAAAGCTGTTTTTGTTTTTTGCAATATCTTCGGGTGTGCCTTCTGCAATTACAGTTCCTCCTCTTTCGCCGCCATCAGGACCAAGATCAATTATCCAATCTGCTGATTTAATTATATCTAGATTATGCTCGATAATTATCATACTGTTTCCGCGTTCAATTAAAGAATTAATCACTCCTAACAACACTCTTATATCTTCAAAATGCAAGCCGGTGGTAGGCTCATCTAAAATATACAGAGTGTTGCCGGTTTCACGACGCATCAATTCTGTTGCTAGTTTTACTCTTTGTGCTTCGCCACCCGAAAGTGTTGTTGATGACTGACCCAGACTAATGTAACCTAGTCCTACTTGCTGTAAAACAAGTAGCTTTTTATACAATTGAGGAATATTCTCAAAAAAATCGACAGCAGTGTTTATAGTCATGTTGAGAACATCTGATATCGATTTGCCCTTAAATCTTACTTCGAGTGTCTCTCTGTTATATCTTTTACCGCCACAAGTCTCGCAAGGAACATAGACATCAGGTAAAAAGTTCATTTCAATGGTTCGCAATCCGGCACCTTTGCATGTTTCGCATCTACCACCCGACACATTAAATGAAAAACGCCCTGGTTTATATCCTCTGATTTTCGATTCAGGTAGGTTTGCAAACAAATCACGAATGTCGGTAAAAATACCTGTGTAAGTGGCCGGATTTGATCGTGGAGTTTTTCCAATTGGAGCCTGATCGACTTCAATAAACTTATCGATGTTTTTTAAACCCAATATTTTATCGTGATCAAGTGGAAATGTGTTGGCATTGTTAAAATATCGTGCAAGAGCCGGCACCAATGTTTCGTTTAATAGTGTTGACTTCCCTGAACCAGAAACTCCTGTAACACATACTAGTACTCCTAACGGAATTTGGATATCAATATTTTTTAGATTATTGCCTCTTGCGCCTTTTATTGTAAGTTTTTTGTCGCTAATTTCGCGCCTTACATTAGGGATTTCTATTTCTTTAGATCCGTTGATATATTTGCAGGTAATTGTTTCGGATTGCATCATCTGCTCGGGATTACCAGAAAAAACCAGTTTGCCACCCTTTCGGCCTGCGCCAGGTCCAATGTCAACAACGTAATCAGCTTTTAATATCATGTCCTTGTCGTGTTCAACCACTATAACAGTATTGCCACGGTCGCGTAATTCCTTTAAGGAGCCAATAAGTTTATTGTTGTCGCGTTGATGCAAACCTATGCTGGGCTCGTCGAGAATGTAAAGAACGTTAACGAGTCTTGATCCAATTTGTGTTGCTAGTCGAATGCGCTGCGATTCTCCTCCTGAAAGGCTTTTTGCCGGACGATTTAGACTTAAATAATCTAATCCAACATCAAGTAAAAAGCCTAACCGACTTCTAACTTCTTTTATAACTTCTGAGGCAACAAGTTTATCTCTTTCGGATAGGTCATAATCACAGTTTTCAAGGAAATTGTGAAGCTTTCTGATATCCATCGACGATAATTCGTAAATGTTTTTGTCTGCAAATCTAAAATGCAGGGCTTCTTTGTTTAATCTGGCACCATTACACTTTGGACAAGTTACAAACTTATTAAACCGAAAGGAGGATTTGTTTGAGTAAGGGTCTTTCTCTTCTTCGTCTTGTTTTGCTCGAATTTGATTTATTACTCCTTCGTAATTAACGATGTAATTTGATGATTCGCCCAAAGGAGTGTTTTTTAATCTTAGACTTTCGCTACATCCGTATAGTAGAGCATCTATAGCTTCCTCGCTAAGTTCGTTTATTGGCGTTTGAAGCGAAAAGTCAATTTTCTCGGCTAAGGCTTCTAAAATCCAGAACTGAAGAGCGTTTTTATATTTGCCAAAAAAACTAATACCTCCATTATAAACAGAAAGAGAATTGTCGGGAATTATTTTCGAAATGTCAATGTCAGCAATTACACCAAGTCCATTACATTTAGAGCAAGCTCCATGTGGTGAATTAAAAGAAAAAGTGTATGGTGCAGGCTCTTTATAAGATATGCCGGTACTTGGACACATAAGAAATTTACTAAAGAATCGTGGTTTGTCACTATCTTTTTCGAGTAACATGATTATGCCTTTTCCTAAGCTCATTGCT
Organism: Bacteroidales bacterium; assembly: GCA_016937855.1. Classification (GTDB taxonomy): domain Bacteria; phylum Bacteroidota; class Bacteroidia; order Bacteroidales; family ML635J-15; genus Bact-19. The sequence goes on from JAFGVU010000092.1 coordinate 9,425, forward strand.
AGATCGATAGATTTTTTTAGTCTTTGTCTATCAGTTTCTTTAACAACGATTTTATCTACAACTAATTCAACGAAATGGGTTTTATATCTGTCCAGTTTGAGGTTGTAAACAATCTCTCTCATTTCGCCATCTATTCGGGCATTTAAAAATCCCTTTTTTCGGTAAGATTCAAATAGTTCTTTGTAGTGTCCTTTTCGTCCATCAACTAATGGCGATAAAATGTAAACCGGTTTACCTGAGAACTCTTTAATAATGATATCTATTATTTGTTCGTCGGTGTATCTAATCATTTTTTCGCCCGTGATATGCGAGTATGCAGTTGATGCTCTGGCATACAACAAACGCAGATAGTCGTATATTTCTGTTATAGTACCTACGGTAGAACGAGGGTTTTTTACTGTAGTCTTTTGTTCTATTGCAATAACAGGGCTTAATCCTGTAATGCCATCGACATCGGGGCGTTCCATATTCCCGATAAAGTGGCGCGCATAAGCCGAAAATGTTTCCATGTATCTCCGTTGTCCTTCAGCATAAATAGTATCAAATGCCAAAGAAGATTTTCCACTACCGCTTAAACCTGTAATCACACTTAGCTTATGCTGTGGAATATCAACATTAATATTTTGTAAATTGTGTACACGTGCTCCGCGAACACTTATTGTTTTATTTGTTTTACCCATCTTAGAAATCAATCTTTTATTCCGGTATTTTACATTCTCTAACTCCTTTGGCAGGAATCAAAATTGTATATTCCTTTCTTGTGTTATTAATAAGACTATTTCCTCTGATCCATGGGTTGAAGTATTTAAGCATTTTATAGTTTGTTCCATTGTCAAAAGCAAACTGCACAAGGTCGTTTATTGTTGTGTCAACTTTTATTTCGATGGTTTCCAGTTTGTGGTACAGGTCTTCTTCGGCAATGTTAAATCCATATTTTTCAGGTTCTGACATAATTAATTTATATGCCAATATTCGATAAACATATCTTGCTGTTTCACTATTAAGTTCCAAATCCCAATAATCATTAACTCTTTGATATGAAATGTCTTTTTGCAATCCGCCCATTCCCATATTATACGATGCAGCAGCTAGTGTCCAACTACCAAATTTACGATATGCTTCATTAAGGTATGCTGCAGCTGCAATTGCCGATATTGTTGGGTGATATCTTTCATCAATCACTCTGTTTACTTCCATGCCTTTTTCAATTGCAGTTGGTTTCATAAATTGCCAAAACCCTGCCGCGTTCGATGGGCTAACGACATTAGCCAGGCCACTTTCGGCAACACAAAGGTATTTCATGTCGTCGGGTATGCCATTTTCTTTTAAAATCTTTTCAATCTCAGGAAAAAATCTGTTTGCTCGCTTGATGTATAAAATTGTCATAGAGTGACGATAAGTATTTGCAATGAGCTCATAATCAAGTGCTTCGCGAACATCAAAATAGTTTAATGGAACTTTTTCTCCACAAAAATCAAGCTCATCAGGAATGTGAGGCTGAAAGACATTGTAAGGGGTTAAGATGCTATCAGGAGTCTCTTGCTTTTGATTATCAGCATTTATTGTGTCTGAGAAAATAAAAAGATTCGACATAAGTAATCCAATTCCAACTCCGACAATTAGTAAAGCCGGTATTCGCACTTTTTTGTTAACCTTCATTATTTTTGTTTTGATATTTTTGTGTTGATATATAGTAATAAGAAAATGATTATAGGATATGCAGCAAAAAACCATAAGAAGTTATAGTTTAGATCACCTGCAGAGTTTATCAAATACAGGGCTAACAAAACTCCAATTGTGTTTATTAAGAATAGTGCTGCACCCACCCAACGTACTGATAATCCAAGATAAAACAAATGATGAGTTGTATGGTCGCGTCCGCCAACAAATGGAGATTGTTTACGTAGTAACCTATTGATTGTGACAGTTGTTGTATCACTTAAAGGTACAATAAATGCACTTGCAACAATGACAATTTGCTTTAGGTTATATCCATATTGGAATTCCTCTATTGGAACGGCGTTCCAATAAAACACAATCCCCACCAGAGCCAAAACAGCTCCAAGATATTGCGATCCATTATCTCCCATATACATTTTTGAGGGAGACCAATTGTAAAAAATAAAAGCAATAAGAGCCGCACTTGTGGAAACTAACACTAGTCCAACAAAAATGGATATTTGAGAGTTGAACATAATAGAGTATATTGCAGCACCACCAATTATTGATAAACTTGTTAGCGCAGTTACAGAATCCATATTATCCAGCATATTTATAGAATTCATTATTCCAACTACCCAAAGTACAGTGATTACATAATTATACCAATCGTATGGAGAAATTTCGATGTAAATGCCGTTAAAAATGAATATCCCAGCACATAAAAACTGCACAATAAATTTAAATGAGGGAGGAGTATTGATTACATCGTCTGCGAGTCCCATAATGAACGACAATGTAATAACAAGCATTATGCTTATATACTCACTTGTTTGATATATTTCATTTTTGAGAACAAATAGAGCTGCAATTGCCAAACCCAAAAAGACTGCATAAAAACCAATGCCACCAAAAATTGGCTTCGACTGAGTGCTAAACCTGATAGCAGAATTGTTAGCTTTCTTTACTAGGAATTTAATTGGTCTTTTAATAAAAAAATTATTTAAAAAAAGACCAAGTACAAATGAGATTACAAATGTTAGAATTATTGTGATTTGCATTATTTTTTCTTTTTAAATTTATCGGCTATTTTTTCAAAAAACGATCTTTTATCTTCAACTTCTTCTCCATAATAAGAATTATGTATTTTGGTTAGATAGCCATAACCATAACCATAAGTTGAATATCCGTATTGATAACCATATCCGCTTTTATAACCATATCCGTATCTTCCGCTACTCCTTTCAATACCATTAAGTATAATTGCCATCTTTTCGACTTTACTACCCTCAACAAATGAGTTTACATTTTCGATAAAAGATTTTGGACTTATTCCGGCTCTCATAACATAAATTGGGTTGTCGGCTAGTTGATATGTTACGAGTGCATCGGTAACTATTCCAACAGGTGGTGTATCAATTACGATGAGGTCGTAACTTTGTTTGATTTCCTCAATAAGTTCCTTTAGTTTATTGCCCAATATTATTTCGGCCGGATTTGGAGGTAATGGTCCACTCGTTATATAGTCCAGGTTCTCAATGTCGCTCTTATGAACACATTCGGTGTAATGATGTTTTGAAATTAAAATAGTACTTATACCCTTAATGTTGTCCACTCCAAAACATTTATCTAAACGAGGTTTACGAAGGTCAAAATCAAGAACTATAACTTTTTTTCCAGTCATTGCATATATTGCCGAAATATTTAGTCCAACAAATGTTTTTCCTTCTCCTGCAATAGTTGACGAGACAGTAACAACACGGCATTTATCTTTGCTAGTGTAAAATTCAATGTTTGTACGGATATTACGGAACGATTCCGCCATCATTGATTTGGGCCTTTGATGAACCACGACTTGTGAAACATCCATATTTATTTTTGCAGTTGGGACACCGCCAATAACGGGTATCTGAGTATATTCGGAAATGTCAACAGTAGATAATATTTTATTATATAATAAATACTTTAATAGCACAAAAACAATGGATAAAACAAAAGCAATTATCAATGCCATTAGAATTACCTGACTTAGAATCGGATAATCAGGAGTATTTGGAATGGATGCTTTCTCGAGTATTAGATTATCGCTAACATATCCTGCCTGGGATATCATTGTTTCTGCTTTAGTCTTTATTAGTTGGGAGTAAAAATCCTCGTTAATGGAATATAATCTCAATAAGCGAGCATATTCTATCTCATCATAGTTTGAATCGTCAAAAACCTGATTCTCTAGTTCATTTGTTTTCTTTGCATATTCAATCTTTTCAGATTTTAACCTTTCGATTGTAGATCCAATAAAATCAACTATTGTTTTCTTTTTGGATGCTATTTGTTCATCAAGAGTAACAATTTTATGATTGTTGGCGGTAACATCAAAAAGAAGAACTTCTCGTTTGCTAATTAGTTCTTGTAATGAATTAATCATTCCGGCTATAAAATTTTCGGATTGCTGTCCCGAAAGCATAGCTAAAATTTCGTATGTTTTAAGCTCGGGATCCTTCTCAATCTTTTGTGAAACTTTTTGCAATGTCATAATTTCAAAATCGATATTTAGCAATTTTGTTTCTAATTCTGACATTTTGCTCGTGTATAGATTTGCACGATTAAACAACAAGTCTTCGTTACCCGATTTAATATTATTTATTTGCTTAAAATTATGCAGATCCTGTTCGGTTTCGTTTAATTGAACAAAAACATTTTCCATCTGCTGGTCAATATATTTTATAATATTTGTTGCAGATTCCTTTTTCTTGTTTTCGTCAAACTCAATAAACTTTTCGGCAATTGCATTCGTAATTTCTGCGGATTTGCGAGCGTTGTAATCGTTATATGTTATTAAGATTGTTCCAGCATTTTCGTTAAGAACTTGAATGTTTAGTTTACTTACGATATTTGTAAGAACTGTTTTTGTATTGTTGATTGTTATAAAATATTGTGCTTTGTTGTCGGGGCTTAACTCGAACTCCATATCTTTCTTGGATGGGAAATGTATAAATATCTCCATACCGAAAACTGATTGCCATTCTTCGGGCGAAACAAGATATTCATATTCCTGATTTCCTATTTTATAAGATAGGTGACATTTGTAGTCAATAAAATCGACTTCAATTTTTTGATCCAATATTATTGTGTTGTTTATACGGTATTTTACTTCGAAAGGTGTATTGCCGTAAAGTTCGGTGTATAAAAACGTTCCTTGTCTGTAATAGCTAACATCTAGAGGTAAGCTAGAAGCAACTGTTTTGAGAAACTCATTTGATCTGATAAGTTCAATTACGGGGGCAAGGTCGGTTTCCATTATACCTGAGTTTATCCCAAGTATTTGATTTGTTTTATTCTCGTTTTTAATTTGGAGAATGGTTGATGTTTTATACACAGGTCGTGTATATCTAAAATATGCATATCCAGACAATATCGATACAATAAAAATTATTAGTATCAGCCATAAGTTTTTCTTCAGAATCGTGAAGAAAGTTCTGGGGTCGAACTTTTGATTTAAAAATGGTATTTTATTTGATTCCATCTAGTTAGTTTTATTTAAAGTGAAAAAAACGCCATAAACTGTAACAATGGTTGTTGTTAAAGTTAAATATGGAGATAATTCACGCAAAACTCGATACACATATTGCGGCTTACTATCCACATAAATAATGTCGTTTGCTTCAAGAAATATATTTGAGTTCTTTAACTCGCTTAGCTTTGAAATATTCCAGTAATAAACTTCAGGATTTGATGTTAAATCGCCTCTAATAAGTTTTATTTTATAGGATTTGCTAATTTCAGATAAGCCTCCTGCTTGTGCAATTGCTTCTATAAGTGTTAGGTTTTCAGTTGGCATCTCAATTATAGAGGCATTAGTGCCGGAATTCATAAATACCATTACTTTGCGATTTGTAACCTGAAGAAGTACAAATGGGTCAACAAAAAAATCGCCATATAATTCTTCGAGATGCGTTTCTGCCTCTCTTACTGTCATTCCACTTATAGGGATTCGGCCAACAATAGGAAGCTTTATAAGTCCATCAAACTCTACGGGGAATTCAAATCCGTTTTGATTTCTTTGAAAGTTTGCAGTGCTTCCCTCGCCATTCATGCTACCAGTACCAAACATAGATTCTCCTTCATTGCTAATAACTCTCAGCGATACTTTATCGTACGGTTGAATGACGTATTCTTTTTTTGAGACCTCAAAGCTAGAAACAGGATACTCTTCATCAACCTGAAACATCTCTGATGGCCTTAAAATGCTGCACGAGCTCAAAAAGAATGAAAATATGATTAATCCAAATATTATATACTTAATTTTCATGTTCGAGTTTATTACAAAATACAAAAATAAAAAATAATTTGTTAGTAGTTATAATATAAATCTATTATTTGCATTGTCATCATGATATGATACACTTATCTCCAAACCATCAGTAGGGTGTAACTTTAAATTTTATCTTATAAAAAGTGATAGGAGCAGGGTTTCGAGTAATTGATTTCGTTATTTTTTTGCTAAAAGCTCGTCATAAAGTTCTTTCATGTCGGAAACTAAACGTGTATAGTGGAATTGTTGTTTTACAAATTCCCAACCGTGTTTTGCCATTTCAGTTCGCATTTCGTCATTTTTTATGAGCAGCAAAAGCTTGTTCGAAAAATCATCAAGATTATCATTTTCAGCTAATAGAGCGGTTTTATCTTTGATAACAACATCTTCGATTCCGCCAACATTTGTTGTTACAATTGGAGTGTTTGCTGCCTGAGCTTCGATTAGTGAAACAGGAGTTCCTTCGTTAAAAGATGTAAGAGCTGTTATATCGCTCCCTGCTAAAACGGTGTCAGCTTCTTGAATCCATGAAGTAAAGATTATATCAGCATTATAATCCGGTTTTTCGGGAATCGAGCAACTTAAGCCCAGTGAATATGCCAATTCTATAAGCCCGTTTCTTAGTTGACCATCACCAACAATTAAAGCTTTTATCTTTTTGTCTGTTTTATCTTTAATTTGTGCAATAGATTTAATAAATAGTGGATGATTTTTTACCGGCACGAGACGACCAATTATTGAAATAGCAATGTCTTCGTCTTTTAATTGATAGTTTTGTCTGAATTGTATTCTTTTTTGATTGTAGTTGTCCTGAAATCTATCTAAATCAAACCCCAAAGGTATAACTCTAAATTTGTCGGCAGCAGCAATGTTGTGAATGTTGCAAAGTTCGTGTTTTTGAATCTCACTAATTGCTACAATTGCCGAACTCTTGGCCGCCATGTTTTGCTCAAGTTTTTTGAAAACAGCTGTTTTGTGTTTGTTAAAATAAGAGTGAAAAATGTGTCCGTGAAATGTATGTACAACCACCGGCACATTACTCTTTATAGCTGCTCTTCTCCCAATAAATCCAGCTTTAGAAGCATGTGTATGAACAATGTCTGGTTTGTATCGTTTAATTATATTTTTGATTTTATAATATGCTATCATATCGTTATACCCGTTGATTTCGCGCATCATTTCAGGTATTTTAATAGCATGAATACCAAGTTTTTTTATTATGTAATCTGAACAGGCCTCGTGCTCATCGTTCATTCCACCCACTAAAAGAGTTTCGTAATCAGGCGACAAGTATTTTGTTAAATAGGCCACATTATAAGTTGGACCTCCTAAGTTAAATCGGTTAATAATTCTTAATACTTTCGGCATATTCAATCTTTAAAATATTTTTTCCACCAGTTCTGAAATACAATCAGTGCCCAAATCTTTGCCGGTGAATCTTCCGGGTTATTACTAAAAAGTTTACTCTTTAATTTTTTTATCTCGTGATAATTAAAAATTCCTTGTTCTTCAATAAACGATTCTTTAAGTAAATCGTTGTCTATCAATTGCCATAAATCATTTTTAAACCAGTCAAGAAGTGGAACTTCAAAACCATGTTTAGGTCTGTCGATAAGCTCTTGTGGTAATAAATGGCTAAATGTGTCTTTCAAAATTTTCTTTTTTGTTGTTGAATTTATTTTGTAAGCTGCTGGCAAATTTGATACAAAATCAACTACTGTATGGTCGAGAAATGGAGTTCTTACCTCTAAACTATTTGCCATTGACATTAAATCAACTTTTGTAAGCATATCGCCCTGTAAAACTAGATGCATATCGGTGTATAATACATTATTTATTTCAGTAAAATCGATATCAGACTTTAAAACGGCTTGTTTTTGAGCAATAAAATCATCTTGGGAAACTGAAATTTTTAATAGATTTTCGGTGTATTTATCCGATCCGATAGAAGCCCAATACCAGTATCTTTCGGAAGGACTTAAGTTAAATCCATTCGCGAAACGATTAAGTTGTCGAGCCATGTTAGCTTGCTTTGAATTTCTCGATTTAGGCATTATTTTCCATAATGGATTCATTACAGCAGCAATTTTCTCTTTTACTCCAGCATGTTGGACACTAAAATGTGCTGAATGTTTATTATAACCCGAAAATAATTCGTCGGCTCCATCGCCGCTTAGTGCAACAGTAGCTTTTTGCTTAGTAAGTTTACTTAACAAGTTAACAGCTAATGCCGATGAGTCTGCAAAGGGCTCGTCTATATAATCCAAAACGTAATTTAGCTCTTGTAAAAGATCATCGTTAGTAACCTTAAATACTGTATGATTTGTACTGTACCTTTTTGCAACTAACTCGGCATAATTGGTTTCGTCAAAGTATTTATTATCGCTAAAACCAATTGAAAAAGTGTTGAGTTTATTAGTATGTTGTGCAGCAAGTGCGGTTATTATCGACGAGTCAATTCCTCCACTTAAAAAAGATCCTAAAGGAACATCTGCAATCAATCGACGACTAACAGCTGAATCAATAAGATTATACAGCGTTTTTTTCGCATCTTCGTAATTAGGAACAGCTGCCTGTGAATCAAAAACAGGAATCTTGTAGTAATACTCTTTTTTAATTCCATTTTGATTTGTAATTAAATATGAACCCGGCTCCAGTTTGTGCACATTGTTTAAAATGCTCTGCCCGTTTGGTAGATAGTTTAGCTGAAAGTATGTTTTTAGGCTTGTAGTATTTATTTGTCTATTGATCTTAAATGCTAAAATTCCTTTTAGCTCAGAAGCAAATATTATTTTATTGTCATCGAGATAATACGTTAACGGATTTATGCCCATTCTATCGCGAGCAATTATACAAGTGTTTTCTAAAGAATCGTAAAAAGCAAAAGCAAAACATCCATTTATTTTGTTAATTGCCTTAGTTCCATGCTTTATTAGTAAATAAAGTAAAACTTCTGTGTCGGATAGAGAAGAAAAAACTATTCCATCACTTTCCAGTTCATTCCGGTATTCTTGATAATTGTAAAACTCCCCGTTAAAAACTATATGGTATCTGCCCGATTTGTCTGAGAATGGTTGTTTACCCGCACTGCTAGTATCAATTATAGATAAACGAGTATGACCGAGCCCTGTGTTTTTGTCAATAAAAAACCCCGAGTCATCAGGACCCCGCGATCTAAGTGCAGTTACCGAATCTACCAGTTGGTGTGTGTATTTATCAGCCTGCTCCTTAAAACAATATATTCCACTTATCCCACACATAAAATATTCTTAAAAATCTTGCATAAACATTGGATCCCAAGGTGGTAACATTATAGGTTTTTGTGACATTAGTTTAAGGGTTTTTTCATCGATAAACTTTTTATTTACAACAACTCTGAACATGTATTCGTCAAACCATTCGTCGGTAAAAGTTAAATATCCGTTATGTCCATACGAAGCACCCCATGAGTTTTCAAATTGCCACTTAACAGTTTTGTCTTGTTCGTCGGTGTCAACAGCCATAAGCAGCATTGCATGAGATGAGCCGCTATCATAAGTTTTAATTCTTTCAGACTTATCCATACTAAAATCGATTCCTAGTAAAGATTCGAAATCATAATTGTTGATGTCAAGAGTGCCATCGTCTTTATTTAATTGTTTGCCAACATCGCATGAAGCATACATTGCTTCGTTGTTTTTAATGCTTTCGAGAGCAAAAACTTTGATTTCATCCGAGGGTAAATTCAAATATCTCCAGTTTCGTCCTTCGAGCACATTGCGATCAAATTCGATTTCATAAACTTTGTAATATTCTCTTGTCGGATCATTCATAAGCATTACATAATTATCGATGCTGAACTCCGGGAACATTTCTTTAAAAAAACTATTAGGAGTATATTTTTTGTAATCACCAATATTGCCTGATTTGTCAACAAACCTATATTCAAACTCTGATGGCGGTTCTCCCAAAAACAAAACTAACATGCGATACATTTCAGACATCATTTCAAATTTAACATTTGCAATGTCTTTTTCAGGTTTATTCTCGTTTTTCAATTTGTATAATTCCAAGCCATATTCGCGTAATTTGCGTGCAAGTAAACGGTTAACCCACGAAGTGTTTTCGCTATGGTAGGTTTCGGGCATTACCGATTTTGGAACAGCACCATACTTACTTACAATATTTGCAAAAGAATTCCAAACACCTCCATCACCTATGGGATTTTTAAACAGCCACTCGAGGGTTTTGTCTGTCATTTCTTTTTCGGAATTTAGCATTACAGCCTCAAGAAATAAATTTGATTTTTCAAGTAAATCCCAGAAATAGAGATAGTTTGTCGAAAACTCAAAGGCGGAAAGGTCTTTGTTAGAAATAATTTCGGGACGTAAAGAGTTGAGTCCTGTAAACATCCAGCATCGACCCGAAGATTCCTGATTAGTAATTCCACTCACTTTAACTTTATATTTAAAGTTATGCTCCGATTTTCCGGAAATATCTCGATTTAATGCAAGCTTTTTAATTTCGTTGTTTGTGACAGCATTGCGAATCCCTTTATCGCTTTCCGCCTTTTTAGAATAGTCAGCTTTTAATCTGTTGATTGTCTGCTCATCAAGATTGCCAGATTGTGCAAAAACAGAAACAGAAACAATGATTAGGTTAATCAAAATCAAAATATTCTTTATCATCATACTATTATACTTTTTAAATTTGTGTAAAAATATGAAAAATCGTGCTTATAGAGCGGAATTATTTAAAATCTTTTTGTTTCTAGCAGATTGCAAAAAAGAGAAATATTAAAATTTTTAACAAATTATTAAGATTAGACAATAAAAGATATAACAATAATCGTTAATTATGTGTTTTCAAAAAGCACTATAATTATGTTTAGAAAATTTGTATCAATTTTTGTTTTTCTTGCGTGTTCTGTTTTAGTTTTAGGGCAATCGCCACAGAACATTAGTGTTAAAGGTCGAGTTTTGGATAGTTTGGGCGAAACTGTGCCGGCAGCAACAGTTATGTTGTTAACAAGTAGCGATTCGACATTAGTAAATTACACTACAACCGACTCTGACGGTAGTTTTATGTTTAGGTCAGTTAAAAACTCAGGATTATTGTTAAAAATTTCTCATATCAGTTATATGCCAATTCAAAAGTCAATTCCAATTATTGATAATCAAGAGTTTGATTTTGGAAATATTTTAGTTGAGCCTATAGCCGAAGTATTAATGGAGGTAGTGATTAAATCTGCACAAGCCCCGTTATTTATTCATGGCGATACGGTAGAATATGATGCCCGTTTATTTAAAGTACCGCCCGGATCAACCGTAGAAGATTTGCTAAAAAGACTACCAGGAATAGAAGTTGACGCCGATGGTAATATTTCATCAATGGGTAAGGGTGTAAGACGTGTTTATGTGGATGGAAAGACTTTTTTTGGTGACGATCCCAAAAGTGTTACCAAGAATCTTGATGCCGAGGCAATATCAAAAGTGCAGGTTTATAACGATAAATCGGAACAAGAAAGATTAACAGGTATCGATGATGGTTCTGAAGATAAAGCAATGAATTTGGAATTAAAAGAGGAATACAAAAAAGGATATTTTGGCAAAGCTTCTGTTGCAGCAGGAACAGAACAACGATGGGCAGCGCGCGGTAGTTATAACCGTTTTAATGAGACATCTCAACTCTCGTTTATGGGATATGGCAATAATATAAACTCTACAGGAGTTAACTGGGAAGATTATCAGGAGTTTAAAGGAAGCTCTGCTTATTCGGAATACGATGATGGAGATTTTGGATTTAATACTCGAAACTATAGACATTATTCAATGTCTTATGTCAATGATTATTCGGGTAAGGGTTTTACCGAAAACTATGGTGGAGGTGTTAATTACAATTATTTTAAAGATAAAATAAAATTCAACGCATCTTACTTTTTTAATCAGTCAGATTTAGTTTATGACGAGTTTTTAAAGCGGCAGACATTTTTAACCGATACATCTTACTATCAATTTGATACGACTGATTACAACAGACTAAACTTTTCACACAGTATTTCGTCCAGAGTGGAGGTCGAGTTTGATTCTACAAACACTTTAGTTTTTAGAATTAATTCCAGAGTCTCCGGTTCGGGAATAGATAGTTACAAAACTCAACTATATCAGACCGATGCTCCGCTTTTTTCTGATATTAATATGAATACTAATCGAGACAGTTCAAATTTAGGATCATATTCAGTAAATGCTTTAAGTATTTATAATCATAAATTCGATAAAAAAGGTAGAAGTGTTTCTGTAAGTGGATCTGCCGACATAAGCGATAATAACACCGGACGATTGACCGATAACATAAATGAATTCTTTCTACTTCTAACCCCAACAGAACAAATAAAGTACTTATATGATAACACTCGTAGCAATAACCTCTATAAATCTAGTGTTATGTATGTTGAGCCATTTGGGAAACGTTTTTCGCTAATGGGCTTTTATAATTTTTCATCAAACGAAACAAAATCAGGTAAAGTTGTTAAAGACGTATTGGCTGATAATGTTCTTGTCAACTCGATGACAAATTACTATATCCATAAAGTAATGTACAACAGATTGGGAACAAGTTTTACTTATGCATATCAAGGTTTAAATATAACTTTGGGCGGAGCTTATCAACTAATAGATATGGATGGACGCTATGCCTTTTTACAGGCTTCTTCTGATTATACCAATCTTGTTCCAAAGTCGTTTAATAATTTTGTCCCCTACTTTAATGCTAATTGGCAGATGCCTAATAATTTGCGTTTAAGTTTTGATTATTCTTATGATATTGACGAACCGGAAATGAGCCAGTTACAACCTATAGTTGACAATAGTAATCCTCTTTTTAGCGTTGAAGGGAATCTAAACCTAACCCCTGAAATTAGTCATAGTATGTCTGGTGGAGTTTACTTTTGGAATCAGGCTTCGTTTGCTAGTTTTTCAATTCATGCAGGTGCTAGTATTTATGAAAACTCAATCGTTTACAATCAGACAACTGTTTTAGAGGATGGAATTGGCTATGTAACTACCTCGAAACCCGAAAATGTGGAAGGTGGACAAAACTCTTATGCCTATTTTTGGGGGTCTGTCCCAATCATAAAAACAATTCTCACTCTAAATCTTTCTGGAAATGTGCGATTTGCTGACAACCCGGTTTATATAAACGGAATAAAGAATATTACTAATTCAGATTACTATGGCACAAGTTTGGGGTTAAACTTAAGTATAGGATCAAAGTTAAGTTTTACTTTTGGTGGAGGAATATCACAGAATAATGTAAAGTATTCGATTCAAACTAGTCAAAATCAGAATATTGATGACTTCTCAGCTAGAAGCGGAATAAAATGGCAGATTTTTAAGAAGACTTTTGTCGAAGGCAATCTCGATTGGAATAACTATGTAAGCGATAGGTTGGATTACAATCAAGATGTTTTGCTGGTAAACATGTCGATAAGGCAGGTTTTGGGAGAAAAAAATCGTTTTGAAGTAAGACTCGCAGGATTTGATTTATTGAATCAAAAACAATACCTATACCAAATGGCTTATAGCAATTATACTCAATTTACTGAAGCTCCAACTTTGGCAAGGTATTTTATGCTTAGTGTAGCTTATAATTTAAAAGGATTTGAAGCAAAAAATGCGAAAAATAGATATTGGTAAGTTGTAATATACTTAGGACTTTAAATTTAGAAACATGAAAATAAAAACAATACTTGTATCAACGTTTATATTTATAGCTGTAATAGTGCTTTCGCAGCCAAACAGCGGGAAAATCAATTATAATGTCAGACACAAGTGGACAAAAAAAATTGCTGCCGTCGATTATATGAGTAAAGCAAAAAGAGAACACTATGAGTATGTCTGGGGGAATAGCCCCGAATATGAGGAAAAATCGGTATTAACATTTACTCCCGAAGCTTATAGATATGATGAGATTGAAGATCAAACCGAATACGTTGGCTATTCATGGAGATCAACAGAGTATTTTATATTTCGTGATATAACTAACAATTCGACCTATGATGTAATGCGGATGTTTAATAAACTTTATCTTATTGAGGATAGTATCCAATATCCTAACTGGAAAATTTTAAATGACCTGAAAGAAGTTGCCGGACATATTTGTATGAGTGCAAGTTATGTTGACACAATTAAAAATAATAAAATTACGGCATGGTTCGCACTGGATTGGCCAGTGAATATGGGACCTGAGAGGTTTGGCGGTTTGCCGGGTGTAATTCTTGAGGTTGATATAAACAACGGTGCCATGATAATTTCTGCTGACACAATTATCGAAGATGCAAATGTGAAAGTCGAAAAACCCGAACATAAAAAAAGAATTAAAACTCTTACCGAATCGGAGTACATAAAGCTATTAATTGATTATATGGAGGAATGTAAGGCAGAAGAAAGACCCTACTTCTGGGGACTTCGATACTAGGTGTTTGCTGGTTACATAAGTTTTTATTCGCTAGTATTCTCTATTTCTATTATTTCTTAAATTATTTTACAGGTTTTACCTCGTTGACCTTTACATTGCCTCTAGTATTTGATAACTCAATTAGGTTTAGTCCGCAATGTAAAGTCAAAATACTGCTTAAAGTCCAACTGCGATACGATTTCTGTCCCGTTAAAATACGAGGATCCTCGACTAGCCAAAGGCTTAGTCGGGAATTTAACGGGATTTGTCATTCAATTGTTCTAATTTTCCAAAATCTGATTTTGCGATAATGAAAACCCTGAAAAAGGGAAAAAAATTCTTTTCTAACTCATTGACGTTTACATTGCCTCCAATTCTTGTTAACACAATTATCTTTAGTTCGCAATGTAAAGTCAAAATACTGTTCTTACTCCCATTACGATGCAATTTATTATTTATAGGGTTCTTTTGGTTAATAATGTTTCGGTGCTCTGCACCTTGCTTTGACACCGTTTAGTGTTTTAGTTCGCTTCGATATTAAATTAGTGTATCACCTATGGACTAAAAAACAAGCTCTAAGTGTGTGTTATTGCCCGTAGGGCATGTATATTAGTAAAAAGCTTGTTAAAGATTTTTACTTTTTTCGCGTAGCGAATATAACTTTTAGAATTTAATTTACTTGGGTTTAACTTCATTGACGTTTACATTGCCTCCAATTTTTGTTAACACAATTTGGTTTAGTACGCAATGTAAAGTCAAATTAAAGCACTTGCTCCAAATAAGTATAATTTACGATCAAACTGAATTCGTTATTCGAAATTCCTCAGGATTACTTCAACTTCTTAACACTATAAAGATCGAGGCGTCTGTTTTGCAAGTTTTTAACACTACCAAATTGATGTAATTCGCGTAAAAGGCTTATGTCAACATCAGCAATAAGTATCATTTCGGTGTTAGGCGTTGCTTCTGCTTTGATGCCATTTACCGGAAATGCAAAATCACATGGAGTAATAACTGCCGATTGAGCATATTGGATATCCATATTATGCACGCGAGGTAAATTGCCTACACTACCTGCAATTGCAACATAACATTCGTTTTCGATGGCTCTTGCCTGGGCACAATTACGAACTCGACTATACCCATTCTGCGTGTCAGTTAAAAACGGCACAAATAAAATATCCATTCCTTCGTCTGATAATATTCGTCCAAGTTCTGGAAACTCAATATCGTAGCAGATTAAAATCCCTATTTTCCCGCAGTCGGTATCAAATGCTTTTATTGCATTACCACCTTGCATACCCCAAACTTTTACTTCGTCAGGAGTGGCATGTATTTTTTCAAATCGTTCGATATTTCCATCACGTTTGCATAAATATCCGACGTTAAAGAGGAGTCCGTCAACAATTTCTGGCATACTTCCGGTAATAACATTGATATTATATGAAATAGCCAACTCTGAGAATCGTTTAACAATCGTTTCAGTATGCTCTGCAAGTTGTCTAATAGCATTGGCTTCTGCTAGGTGATTGAAATCGGCCATTAGAGGTGCATTAAAAAATTCAGGGAATAGAGCAAAATCCGATCTATAACCAGAAACTGCATCAATAAAGAATTCGGCTTGTTGCATTAAGTCATCTATCCCTTTGTAATTACGCATTTGCCATTGTATAAGTCCTAATCTTACAATAGTTTTAGTAATACTAGCTACCTGCTGTGTTTTTTCATAGTAAATATTATCCCATTCAAGTAATACTGCATATTCGTTCGATGATTTATCTCCTTCGAGGTAACCTTTTAATATTTTTGAAGGATGAAAATCATTTGACATCTGAAAGTCTAAAACAGGATCGTGAATTTCTTTTTTTCGAACTTTTTCTATGTATTGTTTGGGACTTATTTCTGAGGCATATTTATGATAATTTGGGATACGTCCTCCAAAAGCTATTCCACGCAAATTTAATCTTTCGCATAACTCTTTTCTGTAATCGTATAATCGACGACCTAATCTTAATCCTCTAAATTTTGGACGGATAAAAATTTCAATCCCATATAATACATCACCATTTTCAGAGTGTGTGCTAAAACTGTAATTCCCGGTAATTGCAGAATATTGATGGTTGTTTTCAAACTTGCCATAATCAATAATTAAAGATAAAGCACATCCTGCAAATTCACCATTGATTTTTATTGAAACTTGTCCCTCAGGAAAGATTTTGATTAGTTTTTCAATTTGTTTTTTCCCATACTAAATTGGGGATTTCACTATAAGCCTCTTTCATAGCTATTAGCAAGTCATTATAATCATCATTTTTGAGATAAACCAGCTCTATGTTTTCGATGTGTTTCATTTGGTAAAGTATTATTTTTGTAAAAAAAATTACTCAAAAATATTCTTTTTTTTGTTTGATATTCTCAAAGTGTAAAAAGATTTTTCAAAGATATGTATGTCTTGGTAGCAGTAAGTTCGTAATTAGCAATGTTGTGGGTTTTTACTACGCTATAAAAGAAAAATATCTACTCAACAACGAATCTTGGTATGTTCTCTGGCAATCGCGCAAGTACTTGATAGTTTAGATAATTACTCATTTCGCTAAAGGATGCTATAGTTATTTTGTTCTTATTATGATTCCCGATTAAAATAACTTCATCACCAACTTCCGCCGTTTTGATATCTGTAATATTAACCGAAATTGTATTCATGGTTACTACACCCAAAACATCGGCACGTTTACCATGAATTAATACATGTCCTCTGTTGCTGAGAGATCTGCTATAACCGTTGTTGTAACCTACAGGAATTATTGCAATTTTAATGTCTTTTGAAGCCTGAAAGCTATTCCCATATCCAACAAATTCGCCTTTTTTCACACACTTTATTGCCATAATTTCTGACTTCCAGCTAATTACACGTTTTAGGCTGCTCTCTTTATCACCATATTTATTATTTCTGGTAATTAAAACTTCGGGAGTTGGCCAAAAACCATATTGGGCAATACCAATTCGCACCATATTAAACCGTGTTTCAGGATAAATTAGGCTTGCCGAAGAACTTGAAGTGTGAAGATATTTTGGATTTATCCCATTATTTAAAAAGTATTTATGATATTTCTTAAAAAGTAGTAATTGGCTTTTAATGCGTACGTAATTTGCAATGCTTTCGGCTCCTGCAAAATGTGTACACAAACCCATAATTGAGAAACTCTCTTGATTTTGATGTATAAATAATATCATCTCATCAAATTCTTCGGGTTCTATTCCTGTGCGTTTAAATCCGGTTTCGAGTTCAATATGTATTTTTGCAGTTTTATTTAACCGCGATGCAATTTGTGATGCCTTTTTTAGATAATCCAAATCAAAAATATAGAATTCTATTTCGTTATCAATAACCCACTCTAGTTGCTCATTAGTTATAAATCCAAAAATCATAATATCGGTCTTTTTGGATGAAAATTTTGCAACTTGCTTTGCTTCAAATGCAGAAAAAACCGAAAAGTGATTTATACCAAACTCTTCGGCAATTGGAATTATCTGTTCGTAACCATGTCCATACGCATTTCCTTTTACCACTGAACTAATTTTTACATTCTCGCCTACAACTTTACTGAGAAATCGAATATTGCTTCGGTAAGCTTTTTTACTAATTTCAATATATGATGTATTATCCATTTTTTATGAGTAAGTTTTTATAAATTTCGAAAAATATTTTTATCGATGTTGCTATTATTTCGTCAGGAAAATCGTAGTTTTCGTTATGCAATTGTGGGTGATCTAATCCGGAACCGATGCCAAAGAATGCAGATTTGAAATTGCTTGCAAAATGTCCAAAATCTTCGCTCCACCTAAAGGCATTATCTAATTCAATAGTGTCAATATTGCACGTGTTTGCCGATTCTTTAACGAGATTGACACAATATTCATCACTTCTATTAGCCGGAAAATGCTCTGTAAAATTAATTTGGTGATTAATTTTATGTTTCTTACAAACCTGGTCAAGTGTAGAGTTGATGTTTTGAATTAAATTGTCCATATCTCTATTCAAGTATGATCGAATTGTTAGCATTATTGTTGCATCACCCGGAGTTGTGCCAAAAGCTACCTCCCCAAGTTTGGCATGTATGACAGTGACTAATACAAAATCATCATATCTGTTTTGCGTACTTATACTGTTAAATTCGTTTATAAGTTCTGCAAGACATTTATCCGGATTATTGCCGTCTTCGGGATAGGCTGCATGCGATGATAATCCTTTAAGTTTAATTATCACACCCGTTGAGGCCGAAGAAAATGTGCCATATCTTATAAAACATGTGTTTTTTTGATAACCGGGTAAGTTGTGAAAACCAAAAGCACAGTCGGGTTTTATTTCTTCAAACTTTTTATCTTTAATAACTAGTTCTGCTCCCGCTCCGGTTTCCTCAGCTGGTTGAAACAATATTACAAGTTTACCTATTACTGGGCGATAAGTATCTACCATATTTGCTACACCACAAAGTACAGCTGTATGCCCATCGTGTCCACATAAATGAGCAACTCCTTTATTTGTAGATATATAGTCAATATTGTTTGCCTCTGTAATTGGAAGAGCGTCCATGTCGGCTCTGAAAAGAACAATTGGTCCGTTATTGCCCGAATCGAAAATGTAAGCGACTCCGTATCCGCCAATATTTTTAAAAATTTTGTCAGGATTTAGGTTTGATAAAAAATCGATAATTCGTTTTTGTGTTTTTATTTCTTTGCCTGATAATTCAGGATTCTTGTGTAAATCTTGCCTAAATAGTTGAAGTTTTTTTATTAGATTTTTGTCAGACATTAATATTTGTTTTCTGACAATATAAAAAAATATGCGAATTGACCATATAGATTTATAGGAAGATGTGTTTTGGGTCTATGAAAAGCAAAAAGTTGTTTTCTGGCTTAACCTATTACCCCATCTTTTATTGTAAACATCCTGTCGGTAAGTTTAGCGTGTTCTTCGTTGTGTGTAACAATAATAAATGTTTGTTCAAAGTCTTGACGAAGTTCAAATATTATTTTATACAAATCTTTAGCATTTTTAGAATCAAGATTTCCTGATGGTTCATCAGCTAAGATTATACTTGGATTATTGATTAATGAGCGAGCAATTGCAACTCTTTGTTTTTCGCCTCCCGATAGCTCGTTGGGTTTGTGATCTTTGCGCGCTTCAATATTTAATGCGGATAATAATTCTATCGCTCGTTTGTGAACGTCGTTTTTATTTGTTTTTGCAATATAGCCGGGTATGCAAACATTTTCAAAAGCAGTAAACTCGGGTAGTAGATGGTGAAATTGAAAAACAAATCCAATATGTTTATTCCTAAATTTTGCAAGATCTTTTTCGTTAAGCCCTATTGTATTAACATTCTCGATAAGGACACTGCCTTTGTCCGGTTTTAAGAGTGTGCCTATAATTTGCAGAAGTGTGGTTTTTCCTGCACCGGATGCACCAAGAATAGAAACAATTTCCGATTTCTTTACATCAAAATTTATCCCTTTTAGGACTTCTAAACTACCGTATGATTTATAAATGTTTTCTACTTTTATCATTTCTATGATTTTTACAAGCTACAACAAATTGTTAAAATGTAAAATTACTTTTCAATTTACAATAATACAATTTTAGTTGATAAAAAATTATTAAAACTAAAATATTTATGATTATTGTTTTGATAGTCAGTTGTTTATCAAGTTCAAAAAGATACTAACTAGTTTTTAATAACTCATGTGGATAAAAAAAACATTATCTTTTTGTAATTAAATGATGTTTGTCTTGATGATTTGTTAATTTTGAATCCCCAAATTTTAAGGAAAAAACAATGGCAGATAATAGAAAACGGACAACGACAAAAAGTAATGATAATCTTGATAGCATAAACGCTATTTTTGGCAAAGTTCCTCCTCAGGAGCCTGAGTTGGAAAAGGCAGTTCTGGGAGCCTTGCTTATTCAGACAGATGCTGTTTTTACTGTTATGGATATATTAAAGTCCGAGTGCTTTTACGAGCCTATACATCAAGAAATATTTCAAGCAATCCTTGATTTAGGAACAAATCATAAGCCGGTGGATATTATGACAGTTGCTCATTACTTAAAGTCGAAAGATAAGCTGGATATTATTGGTGGAGAAGTATATCTGGCAGAACTTACCGACCGTCTTGCAACAGCATCACACCTTGAGTTTCATGCAAGAATAGTGCATCAAAAATATGTTCAGCGTGAACTTATCAGATCGGCTGCCGAAATTCAAAAACGCTCTTATGATGTTGGCGAAGATGTTGAAGAGTTAATAAATTTTGCCGAATCTGAGATTTTTAAAATTTCTGAAGGAAATATTAAGAGTGAAACACAAAAAATAAATGTGATTTTAGAACAGGCGATATCTGCAATCGAAGAGGCCGCCAAGAATAAATCTAAACTTTTAGGAACACCTAGTGGATTTTCAAAACTTGATAGAATTACATCTGGTTGGCAACCTTCCGATTTGGTAATTTTGGCAGCTCGTCCATCTATGGGTAAAACAGCTTTTGTGCTATCAATGGCAAGAAATATGGCGGTTGATTATCAGAAACCTGTTGCTGTGTTTTCTCTCGAAATGGCTTCATTGCAATTAGTAAATCGTTTGATTTCTGCCGAAGTCGAAATTCGTGGCGATAAAATCAGGCTTGGCGAGTTACAGCCATACGAATGGCAACAATTAGAAACACGGGTTAAAAATCTTGAAACTGCCCCGCTTTATATTGATGATACTCCTGCAATTTCAGTTTTTGAATTAAGAGCCAAATGTCGCCGTCTGGCAAGAACAACCGGCATAAGTGCAATTATTATTGACTACCTACAGTTAATGACAGCCGGAGTCGATATGAAGGGAAACAGAGAACAGGAAGTTTCAACAATTTCACGGTCTTTAAAAGCAATTGCTAAAGAACTTAATGTTCCGGTTCTTGCTTTATCTCAGCTTAATCGATCGGTGGAAGCACGTTCGGGTGATAAACGACCACAACTTTCCGATTTGCGTGAATCGGGCGCAATAGAGCAAGATGCCGATATGGTTTTGTTTATCCATCGTCCCGAGTATTATGGAATTACTACAGATACAGATGGGAATTCTCTTATGGGACTTGCTGAGATAATTATTGCAAAACACCGTAACGGTGCAACGGGATCGGTTTGGCTTAAATTTATTAAAGAATTCGCAAAGTTTGTCGATAAACCAGACTATGATGGATTGGATGGTGAAGACTCTGTTAGGTTTGAATCTAAGATGAATGATGGAAACTCAATAAGTGCAAATGATGATATTCCGGTAAATTCAGGATTTGATATTAATGATGATGAACAAGCCCCTTTTTAAAAGATCTTATACTTATTCGTGACCGCTCATTAGACCTTTATTTGATCGTAAGAACTCTTTGCATGCGTATTAGTCGGCTAAAACCAACTAAACATATTATAGAAATCTACTTATTTTTTCTACCGCAACCTGTCCAGCCGCCTCCGTCTTCCCATTCAAATAAAAACGAATATGGATATACATTTTCGGACATACCATCGTTACATGATTCCTTTATAATCGCTATTGCAGCAACAGCTCCTTCACTTTCGTCGGTAACATCAATCCTTACGCCCATCTCGGTAAATGGTTTAATCGCCTCACTTAGTTTTACTTTGCCAGACTTACCCTCAGCAACATAATAAAATCTAATTTTGCTTCCACTCGGATCGCCTTTTTCAACATAAGTATCGTAAAATTGTACATCCCAAAAAGGCTCTGTTCCAAAAAACACGGCATTTTTGATTTCGTTTACCGATATTACACTTACCGATGTCGATTTTTGCTTAGCCACCTCGTCTGCAGAAAGCTCTCTGGCTTCAGTAATAACGGGTAGTATCTCAGTTTCATTTTTACGTGTTATTTCTCGTTCTTCGTATGTTAATTCAAAAGTCTTATGATAGTACTTATGATCGGTTGAACCAGGTTGCAAACTCATTGCAAATTCGAGTGCCTTAACGCTCTCGTCATGATAAAACTCCCACTCCTCTCCTACTTTATCAACAAAACGATAGTAAGTTCCGCCAGTGCTGGCAATTAACATTTCAAAATCTGCTACAATAGTTTTTGATTTTATACCCGATTCTTTATTTTTGTTTATATCTTGATTTTCAGAACCATCAACATTATCGGCATCTGTTTGAGTTGTAGCGTCATCAGCTTGATTTTCGGTCTCATTTGAAGCGTTTTGACAACTATATACAAAAAAAGAAAACAACAGAACAAATAAAAGATTTAGATTTTTCATAACTACAATTTTAAATTCAACACAACATAATAATCTACTGCGCTAAAATAAAACTATTCTTCATTTTATGAAAGAAAAAACTAAGTCTTTTTAATTCTTTGTAGAACAATAAGGAATAGTCAGTGTAAATTTGAAATTTGATTAAATATTAAGCCAAAACTACTTTTCGGACAAGTCGCACGCAAGTAATCGTGCCGCAACTGAAAAGTATTAATTCAAACATAACTGACTATAACTAATTGCTAGGAAGTTTATTCCGATATCTATTCGTACTTTATTGTATAGGTTCCGGTATCATTACCATAAGCGCTTTCGACTCTGACATAGAAAAAGCCATCGTAATCTGATGCAGATACTGTATGTGAAAGTGTTGCTCCACGTTCTCCAGCATCATCTGCCCAAAAATCAATCTGTTCCTGATCAAACAAATGAACTCTAACTTCAAGCCCTGTACCTCCGTCAACAGTAATGGTAACATCACCACTTGCAGTAATTTTAAAGAAATCCTGCTCTGCAATAGGATTAATCTCACAATCATATGTGTCGTTAATTGTCAATGCGTTTGCAGTTGAAAAACTATCGTTTGGTTCCGATTCAGAAAAAGTATCCGTAGATTCTTTATCGCAAGCACTAAAAACTACAGCAAAAATAATTGCTAAACTTAATACTGATAAAATTCTTGTTTTCATTTTACATTTGTTTTAGTTAATAATAATTTCGAATATTTAAACTATCTATGATATCAACTTACTCAATTATTTTTTTACAATTTTAGACAACACAACTTCACCATCTACACGTATTTTAATTAGATAAAGCCCTGATTTTAAAGACTTAACAAATATTTTATTCCCGTCAAAATTCAATTCTTCAAAAACCAATTTACCATCGATGCCAAAAATCTGAACTGAGAGTATTTTGCTGGATTCAATGTTAACGAAATCCTCTACAATTGTAGGATAAACTCTAATATTATCACAGGACAAGTCATTTCTAACAGCATTTGAAATATTTCCATTATGAAAAACTTCGATAACTCCACTTTCAGAAACTGCATTTTCGTCTCTACCGGGGATTCCTATTGCAACAGTACTTCCAATTGCATCTAAAGAGACATTAAATCCCATATTATCTTCATCTACAGTTTCTCCGAGAATTGAATATCCTGGGAATTCTTCATTTCCATAGGGTCTCCATATTCCATTATAAAGTTTTAAAACATCTGCCAATCCTCTTTCTTCATCCCCACCTGCCAGTGCATATCCTGGAGAACCAACTGCTAACAAATCACCGGCAGCATTTAAACTTACAGAAGACCCTGCCTGGCTGTTTTCACTATTACCGTAAAAAGTATTTCCAATTTGTTGCCAATCTCCTGAAACAAATTCATAAACTTTTACATAGCCAATATCATCTATTACACCTTCTGAATCTTTACCATCCGGTGCCCCGGCAGCAATTATAGTTCCATCACCATTTATAGAAACATCCGATCCAAAATGGCTATTGCTACCATCACCCAGAACAGGAGACCCTTTTAAATTCCAAGCACCTGCATTATATTCATAAACTTTTACTTCGCCTGATGGGCTTTTATATTTCGATCCGACAACAACAGTATTACCATCAGAAGAAATATCTGTGCCCCAGCCCATCATTTCTCCGGTCTCTCCGTAAATAACATCTCCTTTTAGTTCCCAGCTTCCGCCAATAAGTTCATAAACATATACAGACCCAGTATTTGAATTATCATTTGTTGCAGAAATAGCAATAACATTGCCTGCGTTATTTAAAACAAACGAATATCCAAACATTACATTTCCTGTTTCTCCAACAATTGTATCTCCTAATAATTCCCAAGTATCGGCATTTATTTCGTAAACGCATACATATTCTCTGCTGCTCGATGCTCCGCCACTCATTGCTACTACAGTCCCGTCATAGTTTATCGCAACTTCACCATTCAGATTTGCAAAACTTTCATCAGTAAACGTATCTCCAATTTTTATCCAATCATCTGATGCATTTTTCTCATAAACTAACACGATATCAGCAGTAGAACCTGCAATAATAGTCGATCCATCTCCACTTATTTCACAATATTTTAAATACTGATATTCTATATTTTCGCCGGATATTGCATCCCCGACCTGATTCCATTGAGCAAATAATACCGACGATGTTAAACCCATCAGCGCAATAAGAAAAAATATGTTTTTTATCATTTTCATAGTTGTGATATATTAAATTAGTAATTCTCATTTTCCATTTTAGCATTTGAATCTGCCATTTCTTTACGAAACTCCGATGGTGTTTTACCACATACTTTCTTAAATGCTGAAATAAAACTTGTTCGATTTTTAAACCCAACAGATTCGGCGATCGACTCTATCGTATATTTCTCAAATTTATCTTCTATGAGTAATAATTTAGCATCCCGTATTCTGAGAGTGTTTATAATTTGATTAAAATTCTGATGATAATAATTATTAATTGTTTGAGAAAGATACTGTCTGTTTGTTTCTATCATTTCGGCTATAATATTAAGATTAATGCCTGGCATTAGATAAACCTTTTTATCATCCATTAATTCGATAAATCCTAATAGAATTTCTTTTTGCCGTTGATTGGATAAATGTGTGCTTGACATTTTTTTGTTTTGCAACAAATTTACCTCTGTTATATATATACTACAATTTTTCTATGTTAAGATTGATAAATATTAACAAAAAACTATAAAATATTGCTTGAATTAATTTTAAAGTAAGATGGGGTAACACCTGTATATTTCTTAAATGCGTCGATAAACGAGGTACGATTACTAAAACCGCATTTTTGTGCAATCGCTTCCATTGTAAACTTATCAAATTCAGAGTTTAATAACATTTTTCTGGCCTCTTTTACCCTAAATTCATTGATATAAGTGCTAAAATTTTTCCCAAACACGTCATTAATTGTCTTAGAAATATACTGCCTGTTGCTTTCGAGGGATTTTGCTAACTTATCAATACTAAAATCAGATTGTAAATATGGTTTTTCTATAACAATATAAGATTTAATTTTAACAGCTAATTCGTTAGTACTAGTATCTATAATGTTATGATTATGGTCTTTGTCAATAACTTCGTCATCATTATTTTGCTCACATTTTACAGCTTGCACATTCATCTTAACCAGAGCTTGATAAGCTTTGCGTTTTTGCCGATAAAATTTCCAGATTATTACTGTTAATGCTAAAGCAATAGCCAAGATTGTTGCCAGGATTATAATAAAAAGCCTTTGCTTTTGATTCTTATCTTTCTCGAGTTGATTCTGTATGCTTAAAAACTCAATTGCAAGTTCCTTTTTATCGATCTGATATTTTGTCTCAATCTCAGCAATTTTTTCGAGTGATTCGATACTATAAATACTATCCATACAAACGACGTAATCGCTAAAATAATCTCTTGCCCTATCAGTATCCCCTCTTCGCAGACTAATATCAAACAAATACTTAATTGACTCTGACAATCCTTCATAATTATTCTCGTTCTTAGCCATTTGATAGGCCTGACTAGCATATTTCTCTGCCAATTCAAATTGACCCAATTCTATATAGATGCTACTTAATGAATTTTTTGATATTCGGATACCATAAAAATGGTCTAATTTTTCTTCAATTTCCAAAGATTTTAAATGATAATCCAAAGCCTTCTGATAATCTCCCATGCTAATATAAACATTCCCAATATTTGCATAAGCTGCTGCTAATCCCGTATCCCAACCGATTTTCATTGAATAATCTAAAGTTAAATTATAAAACTCTATGGCCTTTTCATAATTGCTTCGATTTTTTTCAAGAATTGCGAGTTGATTATAAATGCGAGCATACATCATATCATCTTCAATGATATCATTAAGCAGGAGTGCATCAGCAAAGTATTGTTCAGATTTATCAAATTGTTCCAAAGACCTATAAACACCTCCAATATTAAGGTAGGAATCCACTAACAAAATTGTATCATTTGTTTTATCAGCAATTTTAGAACACTCTACATAATAAACAATTGCATTATTGTAATCACCACTAAATTCATAAACTAAGCCCAAATTTTTATATGCTTTGGCTAGTCCCAAATCATCATTAAGTGCTAGGGTAAAATCAAGATAATTGTTAAAACAAATTATTGCACTATCGTGCATTCCAAGAGTTTCGTAACAAATACCAAGATAATTATTGATTTCAGCAGATTCTGTTGACAATTCCTTAACCGATGAATGCTTTAACGCTTTATAAAAATAAGGAATTGCAGAACGCATGTCCTGCAAATCTGAGAAGTAGTATAAAGCAACTTTATTGTTTATTTCAAACTTTTGTTCAGAAGTTTTAGCGTGTTTAATCTCGTTTAAAAGACTGTCCAAACTATGCTGACAAAAACATAGACCTGGAATAAAAATGACAAATAGTAAGATCTTCAGTCGATTTTGATTCATTTTTTTAATGCAAAGTTACAAATTCCACAAAATTCTCCAACATAAACATCAATTTTTAATACTTTGTCATAAGGTTGTCTTCTTCAGATTTAAACTTCCATCTAAAACCTACATTCGCACAAACATACAGATCTTTCTTCCATGAACCTGTGTTATATGAGTTGTAACCGATTTCAGGTTTCACATAGAGAAAAAATCGTGGATGACCTAATTCGATAACCGGTCCTGCACTAGCAAAAAATGTAGATTTTGTTGTATCGGGAAAATTCCCAACAGTAAAAGCGCCAACTTTTGCACCAAATCCTAAATTTATTGGGCTGTTTTTAAACAATGTCCATTCATACATAAAGTATCCTTTATGTAAATTTACATTATCTTTACCCAAAGTAAACAAAAGAACAGCAAGATTTTCCGGTGTTCCCATCAGTGTGTTTGATAAGCCAAGCCCAAATCGATTATGTTTAGATTGTATCATTAAATCAATAGTTGATTCACCAATAAAACCAGAATTAACAAGATTAGTACTAATAATAGGACCTAATCCGAGACTACCGCCGATAATAAAATAATCTAACTTAAAATCACTTGCCGGCACCGGATTACTATTTGAGGTTGTACCTCCGGAATTTGCTGAGGTATTTACTATTTCTCTTCCTTGACCAAAAACTGAAAAAGAAATTAAAACGGATAAAATGATTGTTGCAAAAGTTTTCATAATTAATAATTTTAATGTTACAACACAAAACTAAGGCAACACGACTCCTTATAAAAGTGATATTGAGTTTATGGCAGGATTAAATTAGTAAACGGCAGAAATATATCAGGCAATGTAAATGTCGATAAAAACATTGGAAGTGCCTAGAGTGTCTAGATTTGGGAGTGATTAGAGTCCCGAAAAACCTAATTTGTTTTTGCAAATTTGTAGTTTTTCGAGCCCCGTAAATGAGGGTCAAAGGAAATCCTCGAGAAATCCCAAACCAAAGGTTCGTGGATCTCGAGAATATGAAATTGCTTATTAGCATTTTAATATTTAACGAGACTAAAAAGAGAAAATCGTAATTGTGAATAGTTTATTTGCAATTTCTGTCCCGTTATCCCGAGGATACTCGAACCGGAGGTTCGGGATTTTCTCGGGATGTCTAAAGGTGGAAGTGAAATTAAAAAACTTTGAAGAATTCAGACTTTGCATTGCCAGCTAAAACCTGTTTGGGATGTGAAATAAATTGGGCAACGTAAACGTCGATTAAAACAAATGAACTATGAACAGACAAACAAACTAACAATCGAACAAACGAACATTCAAACAAACGAACACCGCGAATCCGCTCGGTGCATCGCAATAGAACAAATGAACTATGAACAGACAAACAAACTAACATTCGAACAAAAGAATCCCGTTAAAACAGAAATTGCATTTACTCAAACAAAAACACAATTTATTATTTTAGCATTTTCGTAAAAAAGAATGCAGAGCAATTTCTTTTTTTAACGAGGATGCTCGAGCCTATGGCTCGGCACAGGCGAACAAATGAACTATGAACAGGCAAACAAACTAACAAAAACAAGGTGCAGAGCACCGTAATATTATTAAACAAAACACTATTAGATGTCGAAGCAAGGTGCAGAGCACCGAAACATTTTTAACCAAACAAACGAATTACGAATTACGAATTATTAATCTATCATTAAGCCCTTGGAGGTAAGGGACGAAGTGACGAACAAAGTATTATTTGCTAAGATTCGTAAAAAGTGCATCAATAAACCTGCCGCACCGCGGCGAACTATTAGTAAAATTTTTACCCGGAAGTTCTTACCTTTTCACCCAACATATTCTTCCGACTTGCAAAATTCCAGAATTTCAACGGCACTCCGTAAAATGTTCTCATCGAACCAATATCCCGATTTCTCGCACTGCTGAATCCAATAAACAACATTTTTAAAATTAATTATAGCTTGCTTATTGCTGTCGATAAAATCTCGTCTGGTTTTTGAATGTAAAACTTTTTGCAATGCTGCTGTGCCGTCAATTGTTGAGCTCAAAATCCTTATTGCAATCGGCTTTTTGCCGGTTAGCACCAACTCGTTGTATAAATCTATCACTTCGAGTGTAAAAATACAGGATTTTTTAATGATTGATATGTCTGAATTTGTAAACATTTGGCAACTTTTACAATTTCTTACAAGTTACGAAATTATCACTACAAAATCAAGTTTATTTTTTACAAATGTACACACACACAATATTTCAAAACACAAATCAGTAAATGAAACATATTTCATAAACATCAAAATTGACACTTAATATTCACAAAAATTAAATATTTACATTTATTGTTTTGCTAACTGCAAAAATCATATTTAATTTGTTAAAAATTAAAAACCCGGCAATATTAAAATAATTTACAATGATTTTTCTTGCAAATAGCACTTTTTTCTACATTCTGGTTTTTATAATTATCTACAACACAAGCTCTTTTCTTGTAAAAAACCGAACCTTATCTAACATTTTATTATTGCTAGGTTCTTTTGCTGTAATTGGAACAGTTTGCTCTATCGAATCAATAATTACAATAATTACTATTTCAACATTGGTTTATTTTGCAGGAAGAAATCTTAGTAAAAATAAAAGAAAATCGAAACTATTACTCGGAATTTACATCGCACTATTGGTAACTATTTTTGTTTTAAAAAATTATGAAATCGCCAAACTAAGTTTTATCAGTGCAATAGGCTTATCATATATCCTTTTTAGACTAATTCATTATTTAATAGAAAGTAAAACCGAAAAAATTGCAGAGTATAACCTGTTGAGCTTCATAAACTACATTATATTTTTTCCCACTTTTTTAGCCGGTCCAATCGACGATTATAATAATTTTAACTATTGGACAAAACAGAAAAGAAACTCATACAAAATAAGCCTGATAAAAGCAGGAGGATTCAAAATTTTGCTTGGCGTTGTAAAAAAGTTCTTTTTGGTTCCGATAATTGTTAACTACTCAATGGATTTTTCGTTGTTTAATGATGTTGATGTTTGGCAACAAGGATTTGTTTACAGTGTTCTACTGTACTCTTTGTACATTCTCTTCGACTTTTCGGGCTATTCCGACATTGCTATCGGTACCGCATATTTAACCGGCATTAAAACTCCCGAGAATTTCGACAATCCTTATTTTTCGAAAAGTTTATCCATATTTTGGAAAAAATGGCACATGACATTCTCCAATTTTTTGTTTAAGTATATTTTCAAGCCTCTTGTTGTGGGAATGTCCAAAACATTTGCAAAAACACCGAGACTACTAATTACTTTTATCGGTTATATCATTACATTTATTATTTGTGGAGTATGGCATGGTAATACACTAAATTTTATTTATTGGGGACTATTTCATGGTGTCGGGTTAATTCTTTTTAAACTATGGAATATTTATATTTATAAAAAGAAGTTCGAAGTAATAAAAGGGAGAATAATTAAAATCACATACAATATTCTGGCAATTGCGATAACATTTCTATTTGTTAGTTTTGGATGGTTTCTTTTTAATTATCAATCAAACGAAATAAATACAATTTTGAGAAACATAGGCTCAAAAAATGATCAAAATATTAAAATAAATACAGTATTGTTAAACAAAACCCCAATAATAGAGATTGATTTTAGTAATAATTCGGGGCAATCTGTTGATATAGAATATCAGACTTGTGAAAGCGATTCGATTGTCAGAGCCTACAATATTCCAACAAATGAAAATGATTTGTATTACATTTATCCAATTACTACCGATAAAACTCTTAGCCTAATAAGGGTTAGATCATCGGATGGAATTCAAAAAGGCAATTGGAACACAAAACTATTTTATCTCGACCAAAAAGATATAAAACAAAATTGCATCTCTGACTTTATTTTTGGTAAAATAGAGCCAATAAAGTCAATAGACAAAATACCACAATATGCTAACAGTTA
This sequence comes from Bacteroidales bacterium, assembly GCA_016937855.1. Taxonomy (GTDB): domain Bacteria; phylum Bacteroidota; class Bacteroidia; order Bacteroidales; family ML635J-15; genus Bact-19. The sequence continues at coordinate 40,582 of JAFGVU010000092.1, forward strand.
AAAAAATAATAAAATATAAACTTTGGATAGCCTCAACAACAGCAATATTTGTTGCATTAGTAGTGATTCCTGCGTTGTTGTGCCTTATTGATGTTCCTCAGTCAAGTCACTTAAACCACGAGTACTACCAATCTAGCAAGATAACAGTGCCCAAAGGGATAGATTTTAAAAATGCTGATTCTGTTGTTTACGACTTCCTAATGGATGTTAAAAGAACTGATGGTATTATTATTCTTGGAACATCTGAGACCGCAAACTGGATGTCGGGCAAGAACTACTATAGTTTATTAAATCAGGACAGTGTGTTGAATAGAGATTTTTATGCTATTTCGGGCGCGGGACGATGTGCAAATATGTATATCCCGCTAATTTTAAAATTCCCAAAAGCATTTGAAGGTTTAGATATGATTTTTTACATCAACCCAACATACTGGCGGAAAGAACTAAACAAATTCGACAATGAATATTTTGAACGGTATGTTGATTTCAACTTAGTGCTTGAGATAAAACCTGAGGCCCAAAAACGAGATATTTATGATCCATTTATTAAATTAAGTCCTATTTTTTATGCAAATGCATATTCTAATAAGCTTGTTTGCGATTACCGAAGGCTGTTTCAAGAAAATCTTAATCATTTTTTAAACCCTAATCTAAAACCAGATAAAAATTTAAAAATTGCCAGTAAAACGAAAGGTAATTCTTCGCAAAAGATTAATATCGATAATTATTACACTCCTCAAGAACTTGAAACTGAACGAAAAAAAATAAATTTGGAATATAATGTAAGCGATTTGTATTTGGCAGATAACGATCCTTTTCCAAAAGTTGACACAAAAGTTACTTATCAAGATGATTTATTGCAAGCTTTCATCAGTTTATGTCAAGAATTTAGAATTAATTGTGTTTTTTATTTAGGACCCTATAACGAAATTTATTGCAAAAAAATGAATCCTGAGCATATTGACGATTATAGACAAACAATAAAAAACATAAAATCGATTTTGGAAAAAAACAATGTAAAATACATCGACGGAACATCCATATCGACAATAACAGGGACTTTTAGTGACAAACAACATATTTCGGAGTATGGAGCATATTTAACTGCATTACAAATTAAGGAGTACTATGAAAAAAACAATTAAAGTCATTTATATTGCACTTATTACCTTGATTTTTATATCTGTAATCGTTTACATATTAGTGCAAAAAAATGCACAAGATATTCCTTATATTTATTTGGAGTTTTAGCTTAAAATGTAACTATTTAGGTCTATCATCTTGATGTGTTTGATTTTTGTCTTACGATTTAACCCCCCGATAAACGAGGGTTCTTAACAAATTAAGCATTAGGAGTTTTGTTTACCCTCGATTACAAATACAAATTATTTGTAAAACGTATTATAATGTGCTAATATGTTATCGTGGTTAAACATTTCTTTGAGATAGCACACTGAACATTTCATTTCAATCATTGGAATAATGTTTCATTTTTTTGCGATAATTTGAGAATACTTTCGCCCTACTAACAAAGCCAATATACTTTCCATTATCAACAACCGGGAGATTATAATGCTGAGTTGTTTCAAATATCTCGGCAACTTGCTGCACACTCATACTAGTCTCAACAAGCTCTACCGGCATATACATCAAATCACGAACAAAAGTATTATCATACAATTCCGGTCTAAACATTAAATGCTTCACATGATCCAGCCAAACTATTCCTTTTAATACATTTTGCTCATCAACCACCACATAAATTGTACGACTCGACTTTGATATTATTTTAGTTAAGTCTCCCAAACTAGCCTCTTCATTAATTGTCAAGAAGTTTTTTTCAATTAAAGATTCGAGTTTAAGCATAGACAGCATATTTTTATCAGCATTATGAGTTAACAATTCACCTCTCTTTGCGAGTTGCTTTGTATAGACAGAGTTAGATGTGAAAATGCGAACTGTAGCATAAGAAATTGCTGCAACAATAATCAGAGGCAAAAACAACTCGTAACCACCGGTTATTTCAGCAATAAGAAATATTGCTGTTAGTGGAGCATGAATTATTCCGGCGATTGATCCGGCCATACCAACCAAGGCAAAGTTTGATAAAGATATTTTCCAACCAAGTTTATTTACAATAATGCTAAACATTAGTCCTAGATTTGACCCTAAAAATAAAGATGGTGCGAAAATTCCCCCAACACCACCCGCGTTAAAAGTTACACTTGTAGCAATAACTTTAAAGAACAATATTAAAAAAAAGGCAAGCACAATCATAATAAAGTCTGATTGCGAGTTATAGTAAAAAGTGTTCTCAAACAGATGATCAAACTTACCACTCAATGCTCCGTTAATGACTTCATACCCCTCACCATATAAGCTAGGCATTAAAAAGATTAAAAGACCAAGAATCAAACCGCCTGCAACAAGCTTCCAAATCCAGGAATTTATCCTTTGAAAAGCCTTTCCCACGTACATATACATTTTAGTGAAATACACCGACATCAAACCTGTAAAAACACCAAGAATGGCATAGAAGTGAAGATGTGATATTTGAAAGGCATCAACAAGTTGCACCGGATACAAAACATTTTGCCCCATAAATAAGTATGAAGTAATTACAGCGGCAGCAGAAGCAAGCAGCAACGGCACCAAAGATGCCATAGTTAAATCAAGCATTATAACCTCCAGCGCAAAAACTATTGCTGCTACCGGAGCCTTAAAAATGGCAGCCATTGCTCCTGTTGAGGCACAGCCTAAAAGCAATATTATATGTTTATGTTTTAGATGAAAAAGTTTGCCTATTCGGCTACCATAAGCAGCCCCTGTAGCAACAGTAGGACCTTCTAAACCAACAGATCCACCAAAACCAACTGTTAGAGCAGAAGTTATAATAGAAGAAAACATATTATGTGGTCTGATTTCCCCTCTAGTCTTGCTTATAGAATATAAAACAGTTGGAATTCCATGTCCTACACGCTGCCTGATTAAATATCTGGCAACTATAACTGCTAATGTTATCCCAACAATAGGATAAAACATAAAAAGGAAATTCTCTGTTTCGGAACTAAACCAACCTTTTAACAAATCCTGAATTAAGTGAACAGAGTTTTTTATCACAACTGCTACCAGCCCGGTTACAACGCCTGTCAAAATAGCTAAAGCACTTATAAAAACGCGCTCATTTACATGCTTAATTCGCCAAATTAAGAATTTTTTTAACAATTGTCTGCCACTCATATCTAATTATTTGTGTTGCAAATATGCAAAATTTAAATTATTTCGCAATAATAAAATCACATTTTTGAAGATTTGGCAAGATCCAAATTATCGAGCTTGATAGCAAAAATCTATAAAACTGATTAATCCCGTTAAAATCCCGACTAAGCCTTTGGCTCGGGACTGATAAACCGATTTTACCCTGAGCGGAGTCGAAGGGAAACCGATTTACATCTCCCACTCAAAACCGTCTTTTTTATCCTTAATCGTAATCCCTAGTTTTGTAAGTTCGTCTCGAATAAAATCGGATGTAGCATAGTCTTTATTAGTCTTCGCCTGCATGCGTAAATTTAAAACCATATCAACAACATCCTTTAAAACCTCATTATTGGTGGCGGTATTTTGAGTTTCCTTTTGCGTTCCCAAAATATCAAACAGGAACAAATTAAAAGCCTCTTTTAGAACATTTAGATTCTCAGTATCAATCGTTTCCTTTCCGGCTTCAATACTATTAATTGTTTTAAGAGCATCAAATAAATGAGCGATAACAATAGGAGAATTCAGATCATCGTTCATTGCTTGATAGCAATTATTTTTTAGTTCTTTGGCATCAATATTTCCTTGATTTGATGGTTTCAATTTTTCCAGAGTTTCTACACCTTTTAGTAATCTGGCTAAACCTTTTTCGGCTGCTTGTAAAGCTTCGTTCGAGAAATCGAGAGTACTACGATAATGCGCCTGTAAAATAAAGAAACGTATTGTCATTGGGCTATAAGCTTTTTCGAGCACCTCGTTTGTCCCATTAAATAAATCTTCGAGGGTTATGAAATTTCCCAATGATTTTCCCATTTTTTGTCCGTTAATGGTAATCATATTGTTATGAATCCAGTACTTAACGGTATTTTTCCCGGTGGAAGCTGTATTTTGAGCTATTTCACACTCATGATGCGGAAAAAGCAAATCCATCCCTCCCCCATGAATATCAAATTCGTCACCGAGATATTTGTGTCCCATTGCAGAACATTCTGCATGCCATCCAGGAAAGCCATCACTCCACGGAGAAGGCCATCTCATAATATGCTCAGGGCTTGCTTTTTTCCATAATGCAAAATCAAAACTGTTTCTTTTTTCACTTTGTCCATCCAAATCGCGGGTATTACTGTATAGATCATCTAAAACGCGACCCGATAAAATACCATATTTATGCTGTTTATTGTATTTTTCAACATCAAAGTAAACAGAACCATTGCTTTCATAAGCAAAACCGTTTTCGATTATCTTCTTGGTTAATTCTATCTGTTCGATGATATGACCCGATGCTCTAGGTTCAATACTTGGTCTTTGAACATTTAACTTATCCATCTCACGATGATATCTTGCAGTATAATATTCAACAACCTCCATTGGTTCAATCTGCTCAAGCCTAGCTTTTTTGCCGATTTTATCTTCCCCCTCATCAGCATCATTCTCCAAATGTCCCACATCTGTAATATTACGAACATAACGTACTTTAAAACCAAGATGTTTCATGTAGCGGAATAACAAATCGAATGTTATAGCAGGGCGTGCATGTCCTAAATGAGCATCGCCATAAACTGTTGGTCCGCACACATACATTCCAACAAGTGGTGAATTTATTGGTTTAAACTCCTCTTTCTTTCTGCTCAGTGAATTGTAAACAATCAATTTGTTGTCCATAATGTGAAATAATTATTAAATCGACTCCAAAAATACTACTCTTAAATCTATTTCACGAATATTTTTTATAAAATTGTAGTTTTATTAAAAATTATCAAATGAAACCAAATAAAATTACCATTTCAACTCTAGTTATTATTATTTTAATACTAACATTTTCATGCGAGAATGTAAAAGAGGATTCCCAACAAAAAGAAAAACAGCCCAAATACATATTTCTTTTTATTGGAGATGGAATGGGTATCAATCATGTAAACCTCACACAAGCATACTTAAAATCGACAAATGATGAAATAGGTTTTGATGAGCTAACAATGACACAATTTCCAGTATTTGGTAATAGCACTACATACTGTAAAAATCGCCTAATCACCGATTCGGGAGCAGCAGGTTCTGCTATCGCTTGTGGCGAGAAGGCCAATGTTGGAGTTATTTCATATTTTGAAAACGAAAATCACGATTTTAATCCGACATCTATTGCAAAAACCGCCCATACTAATGGATTTAAAGTCGGGATTATTAGTTCCGTAAGCATAGATCATGCAACTCCGGCTTGCTTTTATGCAATTAACGAGAGCAGAGGCAATTATTATGATATTGGATTGCAACTGCCTGAAAGCAATTTTGAGTTCTTTGGCGGTGGTGGTTTTAAATATCCAAACGGCAGGAATTCTGACCAATCAAACCTTTACGAATTAACACAGACAAAAGGTTATACTCACATTACTGATATAAACGAGATCTCAAAATTATCTGATATTGATGACAAAATCTTATTTACAAATCCTGTTCTTTGGTCAGATGCCGAAATGCCTTATGAGATTGACAGAAGCGAACATGGTGGATATGAACTAGCAGAGATAGTAAACTCAGGAATCAATTACCTTTCGAATGAAAATGGATTTTTCATAATGGTTGAAGGTGGGAAAATTGATTGGGCCGCACATGAAAATGATGCAGCTACAATTATAAACGAAGTCATCGCTTTTGATAAAGCTATTTTACAAGCATATAATTTCTATTTAGAACATCCTGATGAAACACTTATAATAGTAACAGCAGACCATGAAACAGGAGGAATAAGTATAGGAATGGCTCAAAATAATTACGAATCTAACTTAAAAGTTCTGCAAAATCAAAAAATGTCCATGTATCAATTTAGCACACATATAAGTGATTATAAAGAATCAAACAACACATACAGTTTAAGTGAAATTCTCAATCTTGCAAATGAATTGCTTTTTGAAACACCACTTGACTTTACTGATGATGAAATAGAGCAGATACAGTGCGCATTTGATTATTACTTCTACAAAAAAACTTCCTACAACAAGACGGAGCTTTATAATCTGTATGGTGATTACAACCCAATTGGTATTATTTTCATTAAAATATTGCAAAACAGGGCATCTGTAGGATTTACAAGCTGGTCGCACACTGCCGCAAGTGTTCCTGTTTTTTCTGTGGGCGTTGGGTCAGAAAAACTAACCGGAAATATTGACAACACCGAATTTAATAAAATATTAAAAGACCTAATGAACTGGTAGTCAGGACACAAGACTGTTTTATATTCAACAACATAGTTTTTTATTGAAAGTTTTAGTGTATTTTTTTTAATTTTGGACAACTAAAATTTACTACTATGCAAGATTTAAATTGGTCAAAACTTCCTTTTGCTTACGTAAAAACAAATTACAATGTAAGATGTACATTTAAAGATGGCAAATGGGGAGAAATCGAAGTTAGTGATTCAGAATATTTAAATATTCACATGGCAGCCACCGTGTTGCACTATGGACAAGAAGCCTTTGAGGGCATGAAAGCCTATAGAGGTACAGATAACAAAATCAGATTATTCCGTTGGGACGAAAATGCTGCACGTTTACAAAATTCAGCCAAAGGAATATTTATGGCTCCTGTTGACAAGGAGTTATTCTTTAATATGGTAAAAAAAGTTGTAGAATTAAATCAGGATTTTGTACCACCTCATGGAACAGGAGCATCTCTTTACATCAGACCATTCTTATTTGGCTCTGGACCTAAAGTCGGAGTGCAACCTGCAGATGAATACACATTTGTAATATTTGTTACTCCTGTTGGACCATATTTCAAAGAAGGTTTTAATCCTGTGAAAATTGCTGTCGTTCGTGATTCTGATCGTGCTGCACCACTTGGAACAGGAACTCTTAAAGTTGGTGGAAACTATGCTGCTAGTTTATATGGTGTGGACAAAGCTCATAAAGCAGGTTATGGTGCTCCAATGTATCTCGATGCAAAAGAGAAAAAATATATTGACGAAATTGGCGCTGCTAACTTCTTTGGTATTAAAGACAATACCTACGTTACACCAAAATCAACTTCAATATTACCATCAATTACAAACAAAAGTCTCGAAGAACTTGCTGCTTTCTTAGGGTATAAAACAGAAAGAAGACCTGTGGCTTTTGATGAGCTTAGCTCATTTGAAGAAGTTGGAGCTTGCGGAACTGCCGCAATAATATCTCCAATTGGCGAAATTAAAGACCTCGATACAGGAGAAACATATACTTACTGTAAAGATGGAAAACCCGGACCAATCTCCACAAAACTATACAACACTCTCGTTGGAATACAGTTTGGAGATATAGAAGACCCGTTTGATTGGGTTACTATACTTGAGTTCTAAAGTATAACAATGTAATAATAATCAACGACTTCTATTTATGAAGTCGTTTTTTTTGAAATGAAAAAGATATTTATGCTCAATTGAGAAAACATAACCTATGAAAATACTAATTTTATGTACCGGGAATTCATGTCGCAGCCAAATGGCTCATGGATTTTTGCAATCCTTTGATGATAAACTCATAGTTCATTCTGCCGGAACAGAAGCCAGTGGTAAACTTAATCCCGGAGCTGTGGAAGTTATGAAAGAAATCGGAATAGATATTTCTCATCACACCAGCGATTCTGTTGATATGTATCTCGGCGATGAGTGGGATTACGTTATTACAGTTTGCGGTGGCGCAAATGAAGTTTGTCCGGTATTTATAGGCAAGGTAAAAAACAGACTACATATTGGTTTTGACGATCCATCACATGCTGTTGGTAGCGATGAGTTTATCAAGTCCGAATTTCGACGAGTTAGGGACGAAATTAAAGAAGCATTCACCAAATTTTACAAATCCCTCCCATAAGCTTCAAGGTATGCGCAGTTGCGCTGCGGATCGTAATATTCTTGAAGATGTGGATTGAAAAATCAAAAACATGGAAAAACAAATAAAAAAAATCGCATTTTTCGAAAAGTACCTAACGGTTTGGGTGGCTTTATGTATTGGTTTAGGAATACTTATTGGCCATTTTGCCGGAGACAACATCACTGTTTTAACAGAAATGGAGTTGTTTAAAGTAAACATACCTGTTGCAATTTTAATTTGGCTAATGATATATCCGATGATGTTGCAAATTGACTTCTCTAGTATAAAAAAAGTCGGACAGCAGCCAAAAGGTTTATTTCTAACAGTTATTGTAAATTGGTTGATAAAACCATTTACCATGGCGTTTTTCGCATGGTTGTTTTTCTCCAAACTTTATGCTGCTTACATTGACCCATCAATGGCAGGAGAGTATATTGCAGGAGCAATAATTCTAGGAGCTGCGCCATGTACAGCAATGGTTTTTGTTTGGTCATATTTGTCGGATGGCGACCCAAATTACACACTCGTTCAGGTTTCAGTTAACGACTTGATAATTTTAGTGGCATTTGTTCCAATTGTTGGTCTGTTGTTAGGCATTACTGATGTAAAAATTCCGTACGAAACTTTATTGACCAGTGTTATAGTTTTTGTAGTGATACCTCTTTTGGCTGGATATATTACCAATCGTTCGGTTGTAAAAGTTAAAGGCGAACAATGGTTAAAAAAGAATCTGTTACCAAAACTTCGTCCGTTTTCTATAGTAGCATTATTGGTTACTCTGGTTCTATTATTTGCTTTTCAGGGGGAAATTATTACTAACAATCCGCTTATAATTTTATTAGTTGCAGTTCCACTAATTATTCAGACATATTTTATATTTTTCATAACTTGGTTTAGTGGTAAAAATCTAAAACTCCCCTACTCTACTTGCGCACCTGCTGCAATGATAGGAGCTAGTAACTTTTTCGAGCTTGCAGTTGCTGTTGCAATTGTATTATTCGGTTACGACTCTCCTGCTGCATTGGTAACAGTTGTTGGTGTTTTAGTTGAGGTTCCAATTATGTTGTCATTGGTTGCATTTGCTAACCGGAATAAATATATCCAGCATTAGTTAAAACAGCAAAACACTTATTAAACAACAGTCTTTTTGTTGATAACTATTTTGGTGGAAGTTCTTTTATTCCTTATTTTCGCAAAAAGTTTTAAAAATGGGAATTAAACAAGGAATAATTCTGTTTTTCAAAGGTGTGGCAATGGGTCAGCAAATGTAATTCCTCGGGTTTCTGGCGGAACAATTGCATTATTAACCGGAATTTTCGAAAGACTTCTTGATGCAATCAAGTCGTTTTATCCGTAACTTTTCCAATTAACACGTAATGGTTGATTAAAAATGCTGAAATTATATTGTGACAACACATCCATCATGGGCTTTAGAGCACAAAAAGAAAGGAACCGAGCTACGCAATATTCGTGGACATTATTATCTTTATGAAGTTACGAGCAAATGGGATTCAAATCTTAAACGGTCGAAAAAGATAACTGGTCGAATGCTTGGAAAAATAACAAAAGAAGAAGGCTTTATTGAATCCGACAAGGAACGCTTAGTCAAACAATCTGTTAAAGTCGAGAACCTTAAAATAAAAGAATTCGGCATTACAAATTATATTGAAAAACAACTATCGGAATTACACAAAGCTTTTGAAGAAACACTTTCCGTCGCAATGGCAGACATTGTTGGGTCTTGCCTACGGACGATTAGTTTATCAATCACCGTTAAAAAACATGAGCTTTCATTTTCATCACAGTTATTTGTCCGAGATCTATGGTGGAGCAGATCTGTCGGCAAAAACGTTGAGCAAAACACTTAATGAAATTGGATACCAACGAGAAAAAATAAGTGATTTTTTTAAAGAATTTAAAGATGACAATGATTGTATTCTGATTGATGGTAGCGATCTATGTAGCGATTCGAAAAAAATTGAACTTTGTGAATTGAATAAAAGTAAAAAAGGCGTTTATTGACCATTAATTAACACAATGTTTATTTATTCTGTGGGTCAGCAATTGCCTTTGCATTATCGTCTATTTCCAGAAAAAATTAAGGATGTAAAAGCATTTAGTTTATGCCTTCAAGAAAGTGCAATAAGCAATGTTACAATTATTGCAGACAAAGGGTTTTTCTCGAAAAAGAACATTGATGAATTAGATAAAGAAAAGCTACAATACATAATTCCGCTAAGTAGAGATAGTTCTATGATAGAATATGAATCACTAAACCTGAATGACAAAAAAAGTTTTGATGGCTTTTTCGAATTTGAAAAACGGTTTATCTGGTATAAAAATTTTGAAATTAAAGAAGATAATCAAAAAGTCGTTGTATTTCTTGACGAAGAACTCAAAACAAATGAAGAAAAAGACTATCTGCTATGAATAACAAAGGAACTTGAAAATTATAAACTTGAAAATTTTTATGAAAAGCAGAAGTCATTTGGAACAATAGCAATGTACACCAATATTGAAAAATCAGCATCGGAAATTTATGTTGATTACAAGTCTCTCGGAGCAATAGAAGGAATGATTGATACTATGAAAAATGTGCCTGATGCAGACAAATCGCACATGCAAAACGAGCAAACTCTTGAAGGATGGATGTTCGTAAACTACATCGCATTACATTGGTATTATAGCATTTATAAACTACTAGTAAAAAACAACCTTAATAAAAAATACTCCCCAACCGATTTTTTACTAATGCTCAAAGAAATAAGAAAAGTAAACATACAAAACAAATGGTACAATGCCGAAATTATTAAGCGTACTTCTGACCTAATGAACAAAATAATGTTACCTATTACGTAAATTGAGAAAAGTTACGGATTAAAGGGGTGTGTAGGCAATTTTGCAAATTTTACCCATAAAAATATAACTATTCAATTTTTCACTTCACAATTTTCCCACTCACAACTCTCCCATCATCCAAAACAACTTTTACAATATATACTCCATTTTGCAAACCGTAAACATTTATTTCTGTTTCGTTTTTACCAACATCTTTCGTTTTATTTACAATTTGACCATTGCTGCTTACAATCTCAACATTTTTAATTTTAGTTAAAGACTCAATCTGCAAAGTATTGGATGCATTGTTAAAGTTTATTTTTACACCATCGTTACCAGCATCGGTTTTAGGTACAGAATTAGAAATTTCGGTTTGACCCCAAAGTAATGGGTAGTTGGGGATGGTGCAAAAGGCCATTTTATCAATCCAAAGATAATTAGTATTACCACCATCATCGTTATGCACATAGGTTTTATACGCACGAAACCATCCATAGTGAATTTGATCATCGATTAAATATCTAAAACCAAATTTCTCTGTAGCACCAGACCATATCCAATAAACTCCAAATGGTGTCCAATAAACAGCGCTTGCTAGGGTATCATTCTCACTAGCAGAACATAAACTAATATTACTATTCAATGGTTTAATTCTTGGGTTTTTCATAATCCCATCCATTTGGGTATAAACTAGTAAATCGGCATTACTATCAAAATTAATATCTAAAAACAAACTATCCATATTCCCAGTAGCAGGATTAGTGCTAGTATTCAAATAGCAGTAGCTAAAAATGTCAGGTTCAAAATCCAGATAAATAATCTCATTTGTTTTTTGAGCAAATGTGCTAATTACTACAAAAAATAAAAAAATATTTAATATTATTGTTTTCATAATTTTCAATTTAAAAAGTTATTACTATTCCGGACAAGGATGAGTGAGCAATTCCATTTCGCTACCTGCCGGCAATTCAAAATTTTGGGTAATCTCTATGTAATCGGTAGCTCTGAAAACTACCTTTGATGAAGCTGGGATAGTAACAGTATTTCCTGAAGAACCAATTGAAATTGACTGTTTAACCTCGTAGGTAAATGCAGTTAAAGCTGGAGTGTCGGGAATTGTGGCTGGATTTCCACAATCACATTTTAACTTGTGCACTTTTATGTAGTCGATTGTCATTTTGTCTGGAAAGTATCCAGTTCTAGGAATTCCATTATCCAATACTTCATTATCCAAAGCATAATTTGCTTTAAGAGTCATTGGTCTGTACGGTACTGTTTCGCCAAAATGTTCATTAACAATATCTCCGTCAAAATACCATATCACTCTTTCGGGTGACCACTCGCAACTAAATGTATGCCATTCAGATAAGTCGGGATCACCTACAGGCACTTCGGGATTTTCGCGAGCATAACTATATTCCCATCCACCTACATTATTGTCATCATTAAAGTATAATCCAGTTGTAAATATTCTTGGAGATCCAAAGTCGGGATCAGTTTCTTCACCCGTAAACAACCACGAGTACTCAAAGATATCAATTTCTTCGTAATGATCTCCACCACCCCAAAGCCAGAAAGCAGGAAATGCACCACGGTGCACTGGTAGTTTGCAACGAATTTCGAAATAACCATAGGTAAAATAATACGGATCTAGTTCTGGGTAACCAAGAGCATCAATTTCGCCGGAGTAATAATAAAGAGATGTGTGGTCGGGATCGCATGTGTAACCTCCAGGAGGTAAAGGATAAGTACAATTCATTGGCCCTCCAACATACTCTGCAACTAACTCCATTGTTTCATCAGTATCATTAAAAACACAATTTTCTTTTTGATAAACCTGATGTTCGTTATCTCCATGAATTACCCCACAGTCACGTGAATAAGCCCTCCATCTTGCATTAGGGATATCTACCCAGTTTGATTGCCATGATCGTCCCGAAACATCAAAATCATCAATAAAAAGCGGCGTACTGTTCCAGTTATTATCACCCAAAATCTGAGCAGTAGTTTCTATATTTAATGTAAACATTAACATTAAACAAATATACAAAATCTTTCTCATAACATCAAGTTTTTATTGAGTTAAAATCATACGTTTTGTATCAATTTCTTTTCCATCAACGATTAACGAGTACATGTACATACCAGGCTGAAGTTCGTTGGCATTAACAATGATGCTGTTTTTACCAGGATTTAAATTTGAATAAGTTTTGATCAGTTTTCCCTGTAAGTCAAAAATGTATATTACACCATTGGAATTATCACCTGCTATATTATACTCTATTACTGTCTGGAAATTGAAAGGATTTGGATTGTTCTGAGAAAGATACGACATTCCATTAGACTTCATATCATTTGAATCTTCGATTGTATTATTATTAAAGCTTTTATCAAAAATGTACTCAGGGCAGCATTTTTGTAAATCAATTTGATTTTGGATAAGCTGCTGTTCCAAATCTTCGATTTGATATTGTTGTTCTTTAAAGGCTTCTATCAAAAGGGTTACTAATTTCGAATAATCCAGTGCTTTTTTCCCATCCATGGTTACAGCAACTACTTCAGGAACAATTGCTTCAACTTCTTGAGATATTAAGCCTATTTGTCTCCCCGAATTTTGCAAACATGCTATTTCCGGGCTAAAATCATAATAGTAACCATTTAAACTCATTACCTTTTGAACGGGATTCTCTATTGAAGCAAAGTTAGTTTTAACACTTTGATCACTCCAGTCGTAAAATCCAGTTGCAGAACAGACCAAACCATCTCCTCGAACATAAAACGTAACATCATTACCATAAACCAAAGTGTAACCTGTTGAATTAGCTCTGTTTACAATAGTTTTCATAGAGTTTTGCCAGTCCGCAGTGTGATTTACCGTTAAAACGAGGGCTGTACCCCAACTACCGTTAATTTTAACTTTTTCTCCAACCTCGACACTGGTTGTTCCTATTCCAACATTTCCATTTGCATCTATCCTCATTCGCTCCGTACCTCCAGTTGCAAATGATAAAGTATTAGTTGTGGGCCAAAACAAGCCAGATGTAGTTTTACCTGAACCAGAACCTACAATTCCAGGAGCAGAAGCCGATCCATCCAGAAAACGATGGGCAAGATTTGAACTAAGATAAGAACTGCCAACAATGGCGAAACGCGTTGTTGTTCCAGTCTGAAACAGAATTTGATTTGTGCTCGTTAAATTCCTAAAAGTAACGTTCCCACTAGCGAAGTACACATAAGGATTTGTTGCTTCAAACCTTAGATTACCATTAATTGCTAATTTCTCGGATGGAACACTAACCCCCATTCCAACATTACCATTACTTATTACTTTTACCTGCGAATACAGTACATAAGTAAAGCAAATGGCTACACATAATAGAATTACCTTTTTCATAAGCATAAAGTTTAAAAATTAAAAAACAAATATAACACTTATTTTATATATAGTGTTTTTTTTTACATATATTTTACATTAAATGAATCTTAAGAAATCGTGTACTTGAAAATTTTAAAGTAAAAAAAATGTCTACAATACAACTGTAAAAAACGTATCAGATGATGTGTTAAGAAAATATTAGGTACAAAAAAGGCTGTCGAAATTCGGCAGCCTTTTTAATTTTTTTAAAAAAAGATTTGGTTTAATCCACTACAAATTTAAATGATTCGTCGAATGATTTCCCAACAAGTTTTATTAGATAAATTAACATCAAAAACCGTAATTCTAATTTCCTCATTCTTATTAGAAACCATAATTCTTATTTCTTCTGTTGATTTATCTTGGATAAAAGTAATATCTCCGTAGCTGTGATTAGTTATAATTTTCGAAGGATATTCGCGACGTATGCAACGGCATTGGAACAAAAGATTCTTATAATGAGATGATGCCTCACAAAGCCCAAACATTTGAATTCCAGCCAGATTGGGAACATCCCAAGTGACTGAGCACTGTTCCAATAAATATAACTATCATCTTTAAAATCTCCTATCGAATCTGCCTTTTGACAAATTCGAAATAATTCCATATGGGCTGGCAAGTACCAATCCGAATACCCAAAAGCAGTTAATGTGTCGAAAAATCTTGCAGCATATGGTAAGCCGTTATTTTCGCCAAGTTGTTCTACAATTGAAGAAGTATTTAACTGCCCATTCATATGATTCGCGGCAGCATTTCCAAACGTAATATCTTCGCCGTATCCGCCCCATTCTACATAATTTGCACTGTTCTCTGGCATCACATACAAAATTGTATCTCCGTACCAGATATGAGGAATATCTGTTTGTGCAAATGTTATATTGCATAATGTAGAGATACATAAGCATAAAAATAATTTGTTTTTCATAATTATAAATTTTTAATAAAAAATTGTTTCCAGTTCTGTTCCAAGTTCAACTTCAAAACCCGCACAAAAAGTATAGCTATCAGTTGCCCTAAGAGCATGCCTACCACCATCATCAAACTTTGAATCAGACGAATAGTTATCGCCTAGAGGTATTGTTTTCCATACGCCATAATCAAATAATGACTTGTAATTGTAGAAGTCAAGCAAAATTGTGTTGTATTGAAAGAATAAATTCTTATATAATCTGATTCTAAAACTTTAGGAAAGGTCCCTGTCCCAAACTGTGGAAAGTTCCAATGTTTCATAATTTGCGCCATAGCTGTTGCAACACAACCGGTAACAGTGTGTAAGCAAGGTATGTTTAGGTCGTTAGGACATTGAGTATTATAAAAGCAACCTTGTCCCCAACGAGTACCTAATAAAAAACCACTTTTCGTTTGTGATGATATAAACTCTCCATCACCAAGCTTTGACCAACTGTTATGAATAGCATAGTCACTTATCTGTAAAGAACTGCGTTTATTGTATAGCTCCTTTGCTATAAAGGAATACCATAACATTTCGGATTCGTTAGTAAATTCCCTTGAATAGCTTGAACTTAAGCTATAGGCTAAAATTGCAGGATATCTTTGATCAGAATTTAAGGCTACGTAAGAATTATTATTAAAGCTAAAAATGTAAATAATTGGAGTTTCTTCAACCGCAATAACCTCTACATTTGTAATAATTTCATCAGAAATTTTTCCAAAATTACTTTCATAGAATCTTTCGGCTTAATATACTAAGTCAGACTCAGTGGATATTTGCGAAAATAGATTTGAATAAAGTAAAAAGCAAAAAACAGTTAATGACAATATCTTTATCATAAATCTCAAATTTATGTAAAGATAGAGAATTAAATATTACAAAAAAATGGTAATAGACTAATATGTCAATAAAATAACCTAAATACTACTGCGCATCCAGAACAACTTTTGTCAAAGTTTCTTTTTGTTGAACTCCAACCGCCTTCCAGATTGTTTTGCCATTTTTAAAAACCATTATTGTTGGAATACTTTGTATTCCATACTTGTTAGCTAATTGATCTTCGTAATCGACATTTACCTTAACCACGCGAACTTTTTCTCCTAACTCACTTTCAAGCTCTTCAAGAATAGGTGCTTGAATTTTGCATGGTTTACACCAATCTGCATAAAAGTCAACAATTACAGGTGTATTTCCATTGATAATTTCATCAAAGCTTTCTTCTTGATTCTGGATATCAGATTTTTCACTACTTCCTCCATTACAACTAACAACTGCAAACGAAACTGTTGCTAAAATAAATAATCCCAAAAATACTTTTTTCATATAATTAATCTATTTGTTTTTGATTTTCTTCTTCAATATCCTTCTCTTTTGGCTTATCCTTTATAAACAAACCACTGACCAAATAACCAATCACTCCACCGTATAAACTTGACAAATACCATTTGGATTGAATTGGACATGTACCCGAAGCACAACCGACATAGTGCCAATATAAAAATCCACCAACAAAACCTAGTAATGTTAATGAAATTCGGAAAATCAATTTTTGCTTAAATGTTTTCATAATTTTACAAAACAAATATAATATCTAATTGTTTAAAAACGAGAAAAAATAATTTTGAATTTCTACAACAATACATTTAACCAAACATAAATCATTTTACTAAATCATTACATTTTATAAATTTGCGACAAAAATAAACCAAAGTTTTTTAGATTATATAATATGAAATACGAACACATTTTTTTCGATTTAGACAGAACATTGTGGGATTTTGAGGCAAATTCAATCGAAACTTTTAAAGAATTATTTGTAAAATATGGATTAGAGAAGTGCTGTATTTTTGAGGATTTTCATAAAATTTATAGAGAAATAAACGAACAGTTATGGAAAGACTATCGCGAAAACAGAATTTCGAAAGAAAAACTAAGTTGGCAACGATTTTATCAGACAAATAATCATTTTGGTTTAAAAAGCGAGGACATTGCAAAAAAGATGAGTCAGGACTATATTGAAATTAGTCCGACAAAAACCTTAATGATGCCAAATTCTATTGCTATTTTAGATTACCTTTCACGGAAATACACTTTACATATTGTTACAAATGGTTTTAAAGAAGTTCAGTATCGTAAGATTAATAATTGTGGTATCGAAAATTATTTTGAAACAGTTTTTACATCAGAAGAAGTTGGCTGCAATAAACCAAATCCGGCTTTTTTCGAATTTGTGTTAAAAACTACCGGAGCCAACCCTAAAACATCTATGGTCATCGGTGATGATGAAGCTGTTGATATACAAGCTGCAATTGAAGCAAATTTGGCATCAATCTGGTTTAATCCAAATATGCAAAAAGCAGTGAGTAATCCAAGTTATATAATTAAAGATCTGCTGGAAATTAAAAATATCTTGTAAGTCTAAAATCGAA
>JAFGVU010000093.1 GCA_016937855.1 Bacteroidales bacterium
TTTCGAGAAACTCAAAAATTTTGGTTTCAAAGAAAGAATAGGTAAGGTAAATTTTCGAGAAACTCAAAAATTTTGGTTTCAAAGAAAGAATAGAAAGAATAGGTAAATTTGAGAAGTTTTCAAATTCAAAAGGATAATTGCTTATTTGTAATTGGGCTCTTATGAAATTCTGCTTAATGCGAAATCATAAAATTTACAATCCTGAATAAAACATCTGTGTAAAAACTGATTTTTATTTTTACATTTGTATTTTACTAAAACTACAATTATGGCAGGTTCTGTATCAAATGTTAGCACAAAAACTACTCAGGCTACCGGTCAGCCGACAAATTATCCGGCATTGACAATATTGGTTACAGTTTTCTTTTTTTGGGGATTTATTGCAGCAGGCAATTCTGTTTTTATCCCGTTTTGCAAACACTATTTTTCTCTCGATCAATTTCAATCTCAGTTGATTGATTTTGCATTTTATCTTGCATACTATCTTGGAGCTTTAGGATTGTTTGCTTATGGTGCTTTTGGTGGTAACGATCCTGTTGCAAAAATGGGATATAAAAAGTCTATTGTTTTTGGACTGCTTTTTTCGGCAATTGGAGCAGCTGCGATGATTTTTGCTGTTGAAGCTAACACATTTAACGGGATGTTGATAGGTTTGTTTATTGTTGCCTTAGGGTTTTCATTGCAGCAGACAGCAGCAAACCCATTTGCGATTACACTTGGTGATCCGGCTACAGGAGCAGGAAGAATAAATTTGGGAGGGGGAATAAACTCATTTGGTACTGCAATCGGACCGATTATCGTTGCAATAGCTCTATTTGGCTCTACCGAAGCGATTACTGACGATAAAATTGCTGCACTTGGACTAGACAAAGTTGTGATTTTATATTCTGCTGTTGGGCTTCTGTTTTTATCTGCAGCAGCGCTGTTCTTCTTTTCGAAAAAAGTTCCTGCCGGAGTCTCGACAGAAAAAACCGAGAAATCACAAAAAGCATTTTTTTCTTTAATAATTATGACAGTTTTATTAATTGTAATGTTTGCTCCAGTTTTTCATTCATACACTAAAGATGTTACAAATATCACTAAGGAAGCATTGACTAAACTTGAAACTTATCGTATGGGATGGTTGTTTGGAGCTTTGGCTGTTGTTGTTGTTTCTTTATTAGTTATAAAAAACAGAGCATCAAAAAAGCCACAAGGTTGGGGAGCAATGCAATATCCGCAGCTTGTTTTAGGCATGCTTGCAATTTTTGTTTATGTTGGTGTTGAGGTTGCAATAGTTAGTAATTTTGGTGAACTCCTACACAAGCCGGCATTCGGTGGTTACAAGGCCAGCGAAGTTGCACCTTTTATCTCGATGTATTGGGGTAGTTTAATGATTGGTCGCTGGACAGGATCTCTTGCCGCATTTAAATTAAAGAACAATACCAGAAAAATCTTGATGATTGTAGTGCCATTAGTTGCTTTTGGAATTGTTTTGGGAGTTAATGCTATTTCTCAATATGATATCAAACCTTTGCTTTTTTACGTTGTTTTGGTTGTTGTACAAATTGCTGCTTTTTCGTTTACAAAGAATAAACCGGCAAAAACTCTTCTTACCTTTGGTGTGCTGGGAATGATAATGATGATAATAGGGATATTTACGACCGGAAAAATTGCCGTTTATGCATTTATGTCGGGAGGATTATTCTGCTCAATCATGTGGCCTGCAATTTTTAATCTTTCACTTGCCGGATTAGGAAAATACACAACACAGGGATCGGCATTTTTAGTGATGATGATTCTAGGCGGTGCTGTTTTGCCTCCAATGCAAGGCAAAATTGCAGATTATCTGCAATCAGGTGCAACTGTAGAAGGTTTTGGTATTCACATGTCGTACTGGTTGCCTGTAGCTGCTTTTGCATACCTAACGTTTTTTGCTTTCTATGTTAACAAACTACTTAAAAAGCAGGGGATAGATTATGATGGAGCGGTTTAAGGTTTAATAACTGTTTAAGCTCTGACGTTAAAATGCATATACATATACTTGCCAATGAATTTTGATTTTCGACAAATGAAAAAAGATATTGTTATCTTTGCATAGAAAATAATATTTTATGGTTTTAAAGGTCGTATTATTTCTTGCGATAATTTTTCAGATTGTTGCAGCGATTGTTTCCTTAAAGTTAACTAGGCGCACTAAATATAATTTGTCTTGGATTTTTATTAGTCTGGGGTTTGCATCGCTATTACTAAGGATGGTTTTAGAAGCTCTGCCTTTTTATTTTGACGTTGAACCTCGTTATTATCGTTTGTTGTATATCTGGTTGGGTGTTTCTTCGGCGATGTTTTTTGCTATCGGATTACTATTAATTCGAAAGATATTTGATTATATGGATAAAATGGAACGCGAAAAACGAGCAAGTGAGAAAAGATATCTTTCTATTATGGTACAGACCGAAGAGCTTGAACGAAAAAGACTCGCCAAAGATTTACACGATGGTTTGGGACCGTTATTGTCAACAGTTAAAATGTCGGTTTCGGCACTTAAAAAGCAAAAACCAAATGATTTTTCGATGGAGATACTTGATAATGTTGATAATGTAATTCTTGAGTCAATAAAAAGCATCAAAGATATCTCTAATAACTTATCGCCTCATGTTTTGGATAATTTCGGTTTGGAAAAGGGGATTAGTAATTTTTTGCAAAAGATAAATGCTACAAAAAGTATTAAAATTGATTATGTTAGCAATTTAAAAGGTTTGCGGATGGAGCAAACTATTGAGGCGGTTTTATATCGTGTTTTTTGCGAGCTTGTAAACAATACGATAAAACATGCTAATGCGTCAAAAATTAAAGTAAATTTGTATTACGATGTATTGTCAGTAAAATTAGAATACACCGATAATGGACGTGGTTTTGACATGAAAGAAACTATGCGAACAAATGATAAAGGAGCAGGTTTGCACAATATATTTAGTCGGATTAAATCCTTAAAAGGAGAGATCGAATTAAATAGTTTGGAAGGTAAGGGAACCGAAGTAATAATTCAAATACCATTTAAAAATGAAGACTGAAAATATCTCATACAATATTATGATTGTGGACGACCATGCGTTGTTTAGAAATGGTCTGAAATTACTACTTAACTCATTTGAAAATTTTAAAGTTATTGCAGAAGCTTCTAATGGTAAAGAGTTTCTTGATGTACTAGAGGTTGTTCCTGTTGATATCGTTTTGCTTGATATTGAAATGCCAGAGATGGATGGGATTACAGCTGCACAGATTGCACTTAAAAAATTTCCTGAATTAAAAATAATAACTCTGTCAATGTATGGGGACGAGGATTATTATTACAAAATGGTTGATGCCGGTGTGGTTGGATTTTTACTTAAAGATTCGGATATTGATGAGGTAAACGCAGCTTTATGTGCCGCAGTTGATGGGCGTAGTTATTTTAGTCAGGATTTGCTACAAAACTTAATATCGAGATTAACACATTCTTTTGATAATCAGGGAGATACAGCTGATCTTACCGAGCGCGAAAGGGAAATTGTAATTTTGATTTGCCAAGGATTATCGAATATTGAAATTGGCGAAAAGCTATTTCTTAGCAAACGAACAGTTGAGAAACATAGAGCAAATATTTTGGAAAAGACACAATGTCGTAACACCGCAAGTTTGGTTATGTACGCTATTAAAAATAGAATTGTAAAGATATGAGATTCTTACCCATACTATGTTTCCTAATATTTTATTGCCTGCAATTATTATCTCAGGTCCCTGAAAACAGAATTGTAAACTGGTCAAATGCAGGATTAAACTATTCTATTAATGAAGATATCGAGACAGTAAATATTTCTGATTATGGAGCTATTGTTGATGACGGTCTTTCTGATAATCAGGCTATCGTGGATGCGATGGCCTATTTTGATGGTCAGCCAGGCAAAATATTATTTGATGTAGGAGTTTACAATTTTAATTCAAGAATTATTTTACAATCAGGTATAGTACTTGAAGGTGCAGGAAGCGATCAAACTTTTTTTAATGCAAATCTTGATAGTGAACAAGATTTTATTTACGCTTCCGGATCAATTTCTTCAACAACTCATAATGTTACTTTTGCGAAAAGGGGGAGTGCTTATATAATATTGCAATCTGCTCTTACCGAGCTTAGTCCGGGGGATATTATTAAACTTCAAATGGATGGAGAACCATTTATGACTTCTGATTGGGCTTATCAAACAATGGGACAGATTGTGCAAATTGAGAGCATTGTTGAGGATACTTTGTTCTTAACTAACACATTGCGTCATAATTTTGATGCTGAAAATAATCCATTTGTGGTAAAAGTAAATCCTGTTCATGATGTATTAATAAAGAGTCTGAAAATTTCAAGACTTGACCAAACAACTGCTCAAACAAATAACATTTTGTTTAACTATGCATTTAATTGTTGTGTCAGAGATGTTGAAAGTGAGAATTGTAATTTTGCTCATATAAGTCTTAGGAGCTCTTCTAATTGTGAAATTTCCGGCTGTTATATACATCATGCACATGCATATGGAGAAGGAGGGCAAGGGTACGGTGCCGAAATATCAGCAACATCTGGAGATAATCTAATCCACAACAATATTTATGAACATTTACGTCATTCTGTTTTGTTGCAGTCGGCCGCTAATGGAAATGTAATTGCATACAATTATTCTTTTGACCCATATTGGGATCAAGGCATTTTTCCTTCTGCTTCTGCTGGGGATTTGGTTCTTCATGGAAATTATGCTTACTGTAATTTGTTTGAAGGCAATATCGCTCAAAATGCTGTTATTGACGACTCTCATGGCAAGAATGGTCCATATAATACTTTTTTTAGAAATCGACTTGAAAAATATGGGATTGTAATGAATTTCAATCCAGCAACAGATACTTGCAATTTTATTGGAAATGAGATAACTAATACAGGTTTTTTATTAGGAAACTATTCAATATCCGGAAACGGGCATTATGAATATGGAAACAATAAGACTGGGACCTGTACTCCATCTGGCACTACTAATTTATTGGAGAATTCATTTTTCTTAGAATTTGCCCCCTGTTATTTTTACGATGGGTTTGAGTGGCCATTAATTGGATATCCTGTTCTTTATAATGAGTTTATTAATCCGGCTTATGCTAGATATTATGAGGGACAGATGACATTTGATACATGTGAAACAGCAACAATATTTAATAGTGGATTATCTGACAATAGAGATGTAATGATATATCCAAACCCAAATACAGGTTCTTTTGTTATTGAGGACTGTGAGGGGTGTGATCTTAAAATTTATAACTCAAGTGGAGTCTTATTATTTGAAAAGAATAAAACAAATAGTAAGATGGTAAATACAAACCTAGATGCCGGAATTTACTTAGTAGAAATTAAGACTGAAAATGATATGTATTATCGAAAGTTGGTAGTTAATAAAGACTAAATTTACTGATGTTTCTCGATTTTTACTACACCAACAAAGTCTCCTGAAATCACTTTAACAACATACATTGCAGGTGGCAATTTAGCTAAATCTAAATTTATAGTAAAGTCACCCTCAAAGACACCAGGCTTTGTTTGATAAATTTGTGAACCTAGCATATTATATATATACAAAGTGGTGTTCTCTGACGGCAAGTTGTTGGCAATAATGTTTATGTCGCTTTTAAACGGATTAGGATAAATAACTAAGCCCGGCTCACTTTCTGCATCCTGACAATCAACGTAAATGAAATTACTTATTGTGGTACTTTCATCAAAGTCTATCTGTTTTAATCTATAATATTTTTCTTTTTGTGAAAAATCAGTGTCAATAAAACTATATTCTGTTATAGTATTTGAGTTTCCTGCTCCATTAACAAAAGCAACTGGAGTAAAATTCTTAGCATCATTAGATTTCTCAATAAAAAATCCTTTGTTGTTTGATTCAGTTGCAGTTATCCAATTTAAAACAACGGTATTTCCCTTACAATCAAAATAAAAGTCTAAAAGCTCAACTGGTAGCGGATTAACATCATTTTTTGATCCATAAGTGATAAACGTCTGACTTTTTGCTCCAAATGGAACAGCGAAACGGCTGGTGATGTATCCTTGATCATGCACTAGACTGCTGAACCCTGAATTGTACTCAACGTCAACCCACATAGAGCCGTCCCAATAAACAACAGATAGGTCTGCCGGCAAAAAATTTGCAGGAGTACCATCACAAAAACTATGCACACAGATGTCGCTAACAGCATGGTCATTGTCGTTCCAGTAAAGTGTTACATCTGTAAAATCCTGGGTAGCACTAACAAGGTAGTATTCTCTATCGCTTACGTGATGTAGTGTAGGAGCCATATTACCACCGTGTTCCCACCAATCAGGCATGCCAATATTATCGAAAAAATATTCAACATTTACAGTGGTCGATGCAGATGGATTTGATTTCATTGGTGACCAAACTACATAGTTTTCATTAACCGCATCTCCATCTAAATCACGACTATTAACATCTCCACAAGGGAAGGTAAATTGTGTAGCACCTGCTTTTTCCATTTGACCGTGTACAAAACTACCTGCATTACCCGAATTTGTTGTTGCAGTTGATTGAAAAACCAGTTTGTTTGCGTTGGTGTTAACAATACCATCAGTAAGAGTAAGCGAAGATTCTATCGACATGTTATCGGCTAAAACAATTTCATTGTCATTTGCTGCAGAGTTATTTATTGTGAGATTCTGAAAAGAACTTCCACCACTAGTGATCGTTTGTTGTGCAGATCCATTAAGAGTAACAGATCCATTTGCTCCTTGATCGAAAGTTGCCGGTGCGATATTTGTCCAATTACCAGGAACTTCTATATCTGTGTCATAATAAAAATATCCGTTAGCTTGGGAGTTGTGCAAGTTAGCAAACTTCAAAGTGGTTCCGTTCTCAACTATTATTTTTGCTCCTCTATTTGTAATTGTTTGATTATAAACACATAACCAAAGTAACATTGATAATGCAACTAATACTGTCTTTTTCATACTGATGAACTCTCAAATTTCAATGCAAATATATGAAAAATCTTAATACACAATGTATTAGATACATAAAAACAAAAAACAGAGCCACTTATTTGAGCAGCTCTGTATTTTT
This sequence comes from Bacteroidales bacterium, assembly GCA_016937855.1. GTDB lineage: Bacteria > Bacteroidota > Bacteroidia > Bacteroidales > ML635J-15 > Bact-19. The sequence goes on from JAFGVU010000093.1 coordinate 7,128, forward strand.
TTATGTTAGAAATTCTATTTTACAATTACAAACTTATCATTAAAAATCTGGTCGTTAAATCTGACAGAAATATTATATATTCCCGGTGCAAACTGTTTTTTGTCGATATTTAAGTTTTGATCAAAATAGGGGTTGACCTGATTTTGATAAATCAATCTGCCGAGATTATCAAACACACTTATTTGCGAGTCGGTATCAGAATCAACAAAGAACTGAATTTCGATATATTCTGAATTTATTGAGTTATAAATCGAAAGTGGAGTAATTGTTTCATCTTGTACACAGATGATGTTGATAATTTTAGATTCAGTTTCTGTTCCATCAAAATCTGTTTGAACTAATTTATAGTAGTTGTAATTTTCGGAAGCACTAAATTTATCTATATGTGAATAGTTTATTATTGCTTCGCTGTTACCGGCTCCGTCAATTTTTGCAATTGGGTAAAAAGATCTACCATCCTGACTTTTCATCAAACTGAAATGAGAGTTGTTAATTTCTTGAGCAGTTGTCCAATAAATAGCAATATTCTCGTCATCGCATTTCGCACCAAATTCTATTAAGGTGATAGGTAGGATTGTGTTAGATTTTGCAATAGCAAATTCAGAGAAGTCGGTTAATCCGATCCTTCTGGCAAAGCCTCCGGCTACTGTCCTTCCAAGTGTTGATGAAGCATTTATCGTTCCACCGCCTGTTGTCCAGGCTTGAGAAGAATTTAAACGTTTAAGAGGAGCAAACATGTTGTCGGATAAACTGTATGCCTCTCCTGCACCTCCATCGTTAAAATGTAGTAAAACAGAATAATCACCTGCCGATGGCTGAGCATCAGGAGTGAGCGTCCATATACCTTCTGTTGCCACGGACGAATATGGTGTTCCCAAGTCAGATGCCGAAATAGTTCCAACCGTGAAAGAATCGGAGAAAGATGCATCAATGTAGGTAATACCGCTTAGGTTATTATTTGTTATCTGAGCTAAACGATATGCCGTTGCCGTTCCCATTGGGAAAGAGTAAACTCCGGCATTACTTGCAAAATATCTTCTCAAATCGCCTAAAATATACGAATTAGAATTTCCTGTGTTTACAGCATCTGGTGCAGTATTATTTATTATTATACCGTTAGAATTTGTATTTATTACACCATTGGTCAGATTTAATTCTCCAGTTGCATTTAATTCTAGGTTTCTTGATAAAACTAATCCACCACCTGTATTGTTTATTGTTACATCATGTTGTAATACTAATCCACCCGGGTTATATGCTTGTAAAACAGAACCGTTAAATGTTAAACGACCTGTTCCAATATTAGTGTATGTCGCATCCCAAGGTTCAAAATCGCCACCAATAATCACATTCTTACCATTTACATCAATAATACTGGTTGCATTTGCAGTAGATAAATCTCCTTGTATTTCGATATCCTGTAAAAATGTAACTGATCCGCTTAGCTTGTTTACACTAAGGTTTCCAATTGCATTTGCTCCTGTTAAACTACCATCAAATTCATGATCAGCACCGTTGTCGTTTAGTAATATTGTTGCAGTAGGGTCAATATTTAGAGTTCCTATGTTACTAAAATCGTCGCAAACTGTTAATGTTCTTGCAGCATTAATTGTAAGGCTTGCGCCAGATTCTATTGATATACTTTTACATTCTGCTCCATCTGCATTAATAATAGGCTGATTTGTTGGACCGTTAACTATGATAACATCAATTCCGCAGTCAGGAATAGCACAACCTCCCCAGTTGATTGGGTCGAACCAATCGGAACTTGCACCGCCCGACCAAGTTAAAGATGTTGGTGAAGAATAGTTTACAGGAGATGTTGCCTGCATATCAAGATTAAATCCTGTGTTGTTTCCAGACCAGTTCCAGATTAGTAGTTGATAGCTGTCGCCGGCATTAACAGTTAATGGGCTACAAAATGGAACACCACCAGCGCTTTCGCTTGTGTTCGAGTATCCTGAGCGTAGTCCTGTCGTTCCCGATGTTCCGGAGAAATTACATCTGATTGGGCTTAACGTTCCTGCTGCAATTTCATCGCATGCTGTTGGGTTTGAAGTAACATCAACCAAAGCCCAATCATAATCAGTTGTAGATAAATTTGGTGTTATATCAAAAACTAAAGTTCCATTTGCTGCAATATCTATTTGATACCACACAGTATTATTCTGAGTTCCAAAGCTAAAACAGCCATAAGGAGTTGAGTAATCACATGTTGATCCTGCACCTAAAAATCCCGGGTCACCCACAATTGTTTGTTGGTTGCAAATCAATGTTGCAGAACCACAATCTTGTTGTGGAACATAAGGCCAGTTGTTTATTCCATCAATAACTTCGAGGTCAAAATCGCCTGTTAATTCATATTCTCCATCAATTCTGATGTAATATGTGTTTCCTGATGTCAGTCCGGTTAATTCGATAGAAGAGTTTTGGGTTGAGCCACTACAAACACCTGTAGCATCGGTATTACATGAGTTGGCAACAATAGTAAGATTGTCGCAATTACCTTGATATACTGCAATTTGAGTAGCAGTTAAAGTTCCCAAAGTTGTTCTGATTTTTACAGAACCCGATGCAGGAGCATCAAAACTATACCAAACCGTATTTAATGTTCCGGTTGTCCAGCAAGATGCTGAGGTCGGCTCATCAGTTCCAGAAGAACACGAGTTGTCACCGGCTTGTAAGCCGCCAATTGCAATTGGAGTTGCAGCACAAGGGAAGTCATTTTCTACACCTACCGGGTCAGGTGCTGAAATGTTTATTGTGTATGGGTTGCAATCGGGCGAATCGTAAGAATCAATAACTAAGTAATATGTAATATCTTGCTGAAGATTTATACATAGCGATTCGTTTCCGGCAGAAGATTGTCTGTAAGCAAGACATGACCCGCCTTGACCATTCATTGGACAACCTTCATAAAGCATAATACCAGTGAATGTCCCTGTAGATGTTAAATCAATTGTTACCAAGCCATCTATACTTGGTGTAAAAGAATAAACAACGTCCTCTCCTGTATAATATGATGAAGATGAACATACTATTGCATTTGAGCTTGTAATATCATCAACGCCGCCACAAGTTGTTGAAGTCTCATTAAATGGTAAAGAACTAATTGGAGTGTGTCCTGTGCCAAGACCTGAACATGGATATGTAACCGTAATAGTGATTTCTTCGGTATTTGTGCATGAACCATTTGTACCAGTAACAGTATAAGTTGTTGTAACATTTGGCGAAGCAATAACTGTGGCTCCAGTTGTTGTGTTTAACCCTGTTGCAGGACTCCATGTATATGTATATGCCGGGATTTCAGCGCTTGAGGCTGTTAGTCCTACTGAATTACCATCGAGGAATGTTGTCGGGCCATCAGGAGTAATTGTGATAGGTTCTGCAGTATGCACAACTTCTACAGGTATGCGAGCAGAAACGCAAGATCCACCAGTAATTACGATGTCGTAAAACCAGTAATACGCGGTTGTGCTACTACCAGACCATCCAGCTGTAACATCAATTGCACCACTTGGCGAAGGATATGGGAATGGGCTTGAAAAATCACGAATTAGTCCAGTAATACCGGTATAAGCTTTTACTACTATTTTGTAATTACTTCCAACTGTAACACCAAATCCAAGGGGGATAACAACAGGCGTTGACAAGCCAGTGCCGGTAACATTGATTGCCGAAGTAGATGCAATTTCTGTCCCTGCATCATTTAACAATGCAATTGTAACGGTTCCAGTTCCAACCGGATAAATTTTTGTTGATACCAAAGTAAAGTCTTCTGTTGCATCGAACATAATACCCCAGTCTGTAGTAATAAATGATCCGTCGGCACCAACGGCATTTGTTCTTCCACCATTTTCGGTACCACCACCACTCGATTCAGCAGCAACATAATAAGTTGTATTACCACTAAAAGTAACTGCGAGAGGCGAACCTGTTCCAATTGGAGAACCACCGGTTGGAACATCATACCATGTTATTGTTCCGTTTCCGGTAGCAGAAATATTTCCTGTATTGTCGCAAGTTGTTAAACCTGTTGTGCCGGAAATTCCAAGATTTAGAGTAGTAAAGCTTTGAACACCACATCCTGTTTGTGTTCCGGCGGTATTGTAAGGGGCAATACGCCAGTAATATGTAGTGTTTGCATCTAAATTTGCAGCTTCGTATGATTCAATCGCTCCAACATCCAAACCGTTAATTAAATTGGTTGGAGGATTATCAGTGCCAAAATAAACTTTGTATCCTTCGGCATAAAAGCCTGTTGAAGCTCCTGTCCAGCTAAGATTTACAGAACCGGGACAAACATCAACCTCGGTATCTGCTGGAGTATTGTATGTTATACAATCAGGAACTGTTATTGGAACACAAGAAATTGATGCTTCCCAACCTGCATAGGATGCAAACATATCGTCAGAATAAAAATTGAATGTTAAAAACTGACCGCTAGAGGTTATCGTTCCCGGAGAAGTTGTGCCAGAATAAACACCAATAACTGGATATGAGTCGTTTGGTCCATCATATATTGTTAGTTCATCATAAGAACTTTCTGTTGCAAAGCTAGCAAATACGAATTGTAATGCAGAACCAGGAGTAGCAGCACTAAATGTTTTAGTATAGTCCTCATCCAAAGAATAATTTGAGGCAGAACCCCCAGAATCATAAAATGATCCTGAACAAGCACTTACTAACGTAGGGTCTGAGATTAGATAAATATCCTTAATTTGTCTTCTTCCTGCGGGATCTTGATCTGTTGGTGTTTGGTTAGCAGCAGCCACAGTAATTTGATTGCATTCAGCATCAATATAATTATTGATTGTTGCACCGGTTGCAAGGTCGTATGTTAACCAGAAGTAATTTGTGCCGCTTGCTAAAGTTTGTGTTCCGCTTATTGTAAATACTCCGTTCGGACCACTTGTGGTTGATCCGAATTGGGTTGTGGTTGCAAATGTTGCGCTAGTTCCGGTGTACCAAAGCTTGGCGTTAAGGACATCGGTGCCAGGCGAAGTTGTACCATCTGTATCAAAATCGAATGATGTAATACTAATTGGACTAGTTGTTCCGGTTGTAACAACCTGAATTCCAATTACTTGTTGATTGGTTGATGAAGGAGAAACATCAGTTGTTACAGTTTGAGTTGTTGTTGATGATGTGTATGTCATGTACGGAGCAGCGGTTGTGAAGCTGTATGGGCCAGACCACTCACTGAAGTCGCCTCCACCACAATCGGCACGAACATAGTATTCGTAATTTGTTGAAGCAGTTAATCCGGTTATAGTATATGGATTAGCGACTCCTGTATAAGTAGGGGTGCCTGTGGGCGAGAAGCCTGCTATTCCGCCTTCGATATCCCATAGTGTTGCTGAGCCAAATTCAGTCCAAGTTAAATCGGCCTGATTGGGCAATATGTTTGTTGCTCCAAGTGAGATTGGTTGTGGACATGTTGGGATTTCAATAACTTTAAAATTATCAATAAACAAATCATTATCTGCATTTGAAACAGTTGATTCACCGTAAAGCCCAATTTTAACAGTTCCAGTAAATGATGTTAAATCAATTGTAATATGCTCACCTGTTGTAGAAATATTATTGTAAACATTTGGAGAACCTGCATTATCCCAAAGCATTAAAGTGTTTGCCGAAGTCCAAGTTGCTCCGTCATCAGTGGAGATTACTACAGCAAACTTATCGTCGGTTCCGTCAGTATCTGCAGGAGATGTTGACCACCATGCCGTAAGTGCGAGATCAAACTCCAATTGGTAATTAATGCTACCATCTCCTAAATCAACAGAAGGTGATATTAACCAGTCGTAAGTGTCTGAACAGCAAATGTTTAGATTTGCAGAATTAGTATTTGAAGAATTGTTGGCAAAATCATACTGAGACCATGATGAAGTTGAACCTGAAAGTGTGCTTGGAGCAGAGAGAGTCCCGGTTGTTTCGCTCCAACAGTTTGGTAAATATGAAGTGAAATTTTCGGTATAAGTTGGTGTAACAGTACCACATGCAGTAGTAAACTCATAAGGACCAAACCAAGTGCTATAGTCACTACTACCACAATCAGCACGAACATAGTATTCGTATGTTAATGACGCTGATAATCCTGTATAAGTATAAGGGTTTGCAACTCCAGCTTGAGTTGGAGTTCCTGTTGGTGAGAATCCTGACAATCCTAATTCAATATCCCATGATGTAGCAGTACCATTTTCTGTCCATGAAAGAGAGGCTTGAGTAGCTGTGATTGAACCTGCTGCAAGAGTAGAAGGTGCTGGACAAGTAGGAGGAGGTGCAACAATAAATGTGTAATCTTCGGTTTCTGCATCTTCATCATTAACACAAGCACTTGCATCTCCATAACCATTTCCCACTACTCTCATTCTCGTACTTCCGATTGTAGCACTTACCGGAATCGTAAAGCTTCCTGTTTCATTGAACTCGTAACTGGAGTTATTTAAAAACACTTCTTCGTTAGCATCACTAAAGTCTCCATCTTGATTCCAATCTATCCAAATGCCAAAATGATGAGATCCCCCTCCGCCACCAATATAGAAGTTGACTGTTGCTGATATTTGAGCACTCGCCGATAAAGATGTATAGTCTCCATAGCCACTTGGATCAGCAGAAGTATTATTATTGGTAATATTAGTCGTTGCATTAGTCGTTGAAAAATCATCAATATAATAATATCCATCACCAATATTGTTGTTACAATATGAAACAGCCCCAAAAGTCGTTACAGCCAATGAGGAAGCAGGTGTTTTGTAACAGACTCCAGTATTACTATACTCGTAAATATCGAAAGTGTAACTTGTCGAAGCTGTTAATGCAGTTACATTCACACTTGTACCTGTTCCATTATAAACTACAAAATTTCCGGTTCCTGTTGTATTACCAGAACCAAAAGCTGCATTTGCAGTATATGTTGTCCCACTAGAAGGTGCAACAGCACTTGTACTTGTTAACCGTGCAACAACTAAAATATTATCTCCGTTACCACGTGTCCAGTTTGCAGTTAATGTTGTGCCAGTTGTATTATTGGTGTAAGCACCAATTGTGGCTTGAGTTGAGGGAGGGGTGCAGGAGGGCAATGCTGTTCCTTTAATAATAACATCGTCAATGCCAGAGTATCTATTAGCTGCAATGGTACTGCCACCAATAGATGTGTTAGAGGTCATTATCCATCTTAAATAGATGGAAGATTGATCATCGCATGCTGCAGGTAGAGATATATTGGTTAAAGCACCAGATGTCCAGTTGTTTAGGACACAAGTTACAGAAGTGCCTGCAACATCTGTCCATATTCCTAAAGCACCAACTTTATATTGCACTTTAAAATCTCGTGGCGAACCGTCGTTATTACCTGTTTGTTTTGATGAGAAAGTTAGATTCTGATAACCGGTAGTTGAAAATTCAATTTGCCAGTATTTCGTTCCACTACCACTATCCCAACCTCGATATGCGGCGCAATTTGTTGTAGCTCCAGCTCCAGAATATAAAACAGTTCCTGTACCAATAGAGGTAATAGTTTTCGCACTATTCGCCGCTATCCCACCATCCGCGGTGGCATCATCCGGGTTGTTTGGGAAATTCCATTCTACAAGTGTCGTCTGTCCCCACACTCCCACACTAAAAAAAATGCAGATTATCAAACCTGCTGTATATTGTAAAAATCTTTTCATAATTTTCAAAAATTAAGTTCCCTTGGGTTATTTCTTATAATACTTTGCATAAAACTCTGCAAGTTCTCTCTCGTGTTTTTGCTTTGAGGCTTCATCATCGCCGGCAAGTTTGGGAACATCGGGGTGATGTGCCATCCAATTGTTAAAGCGCTTTTGGTAGGCTTTTTCCTCGGCATCGCTGCAGCCTTTGGCGTAAATAGGAGGGGTGTCGTAGCAACTTGCATCGTATCTGTAAAACTGATCGTAGTTGCGTAGGTTTAAAACATCAACAAACTGTGGGTATTGCTGATACCATAGTTTTATTTTTATGTTAAAGTCTGCAATGTCTTTTTCTTTTTCTCCTGTGCGCGAAAACTCAGGCATCTTAAATTCGGACCTGAAATACCGAATTAACTCGCGACGATATATTAAATCATCGAAATTTGCATCACCCGTTTCTTTGTATTCAACAGGAATATCAAGTGATTTCGCTTGTAAAATGTTAAACTCAGTAGTTTTTGACTGGGCAAAACTGTTACTACCAAACACAATGGCAGAACTTAAAAACAAAAAAAATATTTTCATACAATTACTTCTAGTTATAATAATCCTCTCGATGCAAAAATACGGTATTTATAATTTGTATAGGACTAGTTGCGGTAGTTTTATACTAATAGTTAAACTTATAACAACTAATACTTCAATATTAAGACAATGTTAATATTTTAACTAAATGTTAATTGTAATATGAATACTATGAACAATATTTTTTTTGTGTTAAAATGCAAAAAGAGTATAAATGTTATAGAGCTGAATCAAAAAAAGCACTCTAAATCGTTTTTCAAGAAACCCAATTCGATGTCAAAAAAAAGTTTGTATTTTTGCATTTTTAAACAAATAAACCACAATTTGGTTTAGGAACTAAATTTTTAAATATGACACACAATTTACTAAAAGGAAAACGAGGTTTAATATTTGGCGCTCTTGATGAGAACTCTATTGCTTGGAAAGTTGCAGAAAAGGCGCATGCCGAAGGAGCAGAATTTGTTTTATCAAATTCGCCTATTGCTCTTAGAAAAAAGGACATCTTTATCCTAGCCAAAAAAACGAATTCTCAGGTTATTGCTGCTGACATTACCGAAATTTCGGAATTAGAAGACTTGTTTGAGGAAGCAATGCAAATGCTTGGCGGAAAAATAGATTTTATTCTGCATTCGGTTGGTATGTCACCAAACGTTCGTAAAAATGTGCCGTATCATGAGTTAAATTATGATTATCTCGAAAAAACCCTGGATGTTTCGGCAATTTCGTTGCATAAAGTATTGTCGGTTGCTCAGCGATTAGATGCTATTAACGATTGGAGTTCTGTTGTAACCCTATCATATATTGCTGCACAACGTACTTTTTCCAGTTATAGCGATATGGCGCATGCCAAGGCAATGCTAGAATCAATTGTACGTCAGTTTGGATATCATCTTGGTGTTAAGAAAAAGGTTAGAATAAATTCTATTTCGCAATCTCCAACTAGAACAACTGCCGGAGCAGGAGTTTCTGGATTTAATGCATTCTTTAACTATGCAGATGCAATGTCTCCACTTGGAAATGCTCCTGCCGACTCGTGTGCAGATGTTTGTATTTCGCTATTCTCGGATTATACAAAAATGATTACAATGCAAAATATTTATAACGATGGCGGATTTTCTTCAATGGGAATTAGTAATAAGCTTATAGAACAGTATATAGATTGTGGCTGTGGGGAGTAGAGTGTCTAAAGTTAGAACTGCCTAGAGTGCTTAGAGTGCTGAAAAACCAAATTTGTTTTTTGCAAATTTGTTGTTTTTCTCGGGATTTAGAGTTTAGAACTTTGAGTTTAGAATTTAGTGTTTTTGAATTTAGAGGGTTAATTCTTTTCAAATATATAATGTATATGCCCTACGGGCAATTATATTTTGATTAGTATTTAGTTTTACTTATATATATGCCCTACGGGCAATACTTATAGCTCTTTAGATTTTTGGATTTTGGTTTTAGAGTTTAGGTTTTAGAATTTAGGTTTTATAATTTAGGTTTTATAATTTAGGTTTTAGAATTTAGGTTTTAGAATTTAGGTTTTATAATTTAGAATTTAGATTTTAGTGTCTAGAGTTTGGAGTGCCTAATGTTTTAGTTAATTATTTTCTTTATTTGACTTCTTATCATTATCAGTAATAGTCCGACAATTATTACTACGAAACCGGCTCCGGGTAAAATTATATTTGTGATTAAAATGTTAAATTTTTCGTATCCCAGAAGGATCAAGTTTGAGCTGTAAAAATCTCTGAAAAATGATAGTGGAATTAAGGAGGCAAGAAAGGTAAGCACAAATAAAATAATTACCATTATCATATAAGGTCTGGATATTTGGCGGATAGTGTATCCTAACCAACTTAGTTTCTTTATGTTTTCGTTGTTTCGGTGTAAAAGTAACTGAATTGAGATAAACATCAAAGCAAATGCTAATAGAATGATTATCATACCGATGATTAATACAATAGTTGTTGTGATTTTTAGAAATGCTAAAGCTTTACTATTACTTAATTCATTTTTGTTAACATCATAATTGTTGTCCTGAAAATACTTAAATAAGTCTGGGTTTGATGGATCGTTAGCGATAACAATTAGTCGTCCGGGTTGAGGATCGGTTTCTGTGCCAAAGTTTTTATTTCCCCATTTAATAAAGTCTTCGGGGACTAATATTGTATTTATTCTGTCGGAGAAGCCAATTATTCTTGACTCAAAAGTGCGTTTTTGACCTTTTCCGCGCACCATTATCGAAAATTTAACTAATCCTGCTCCTTCTTCTGAGACTTGCGGTAAGTTTTGACTTTGAGCAAATCCGAAATTGTACAAATTGAGATATGTTTTAGGCAAAATTGCCGGAATAAAATCGGAGCTTTCGTCCCATTTCCAATTGGCATAGTTTACATCAACATAGTCGTCGGGAACCGATTCAAGAAACAAATCTGTATAAAAGCCCGATAATGCACTGCCTTCTTCACTAAAAGCACTAATCATAAAAGAGCAGTTAGAAAATTCTGCAACATCTTTAATATATGGTTGATTGCGCAAATCTTCTATTTCTTTGTCGCTAAAAAGTGGTTTTGCTGTAGTGTCAGACTTTAATTGATTATAGGTGTCGGTTAAATTAATTCTTTTATTTATTATGATATACTCGTCTTTCCAGAAGCTTTCCTTATCCTCAAAAACAGGCTTAACATCAAGATAAAAAGAAAGTGCTCCCATAAGAATCGACAGACCCAACATTATTCCTAGAAATGTTCCGGTTAGCTGTCCGGGTTTTATGTTATTTCGCAATACTTTCCAGATCATTATACTCGATATTTTTTTAATTTATCATTAAAATCTGAGCTTAACGAAGTTAAAACGATTCCTGCATTTTGTTTTTCAACTTCATTTGTAATTAATTCCCATGCTATTTTTGTATTGTATGCATCGAGATGAGAAAATGCCTCGTCGAGAAGTATAAACTCAAATGGTTGACACAAAGCTCTGATAATTGCTGTTCTCTGTCTTTGCCCGAAGGACATTGTTGCAGCCTTTCGATTTTCGAGATCTTCGAGCCCCAAAAGTTTAATCATATCTTTGATTTCTGCCTCAGTTTTATAATTTGTAATTCTATTTTTTATTCTGATATTTTCGATTAAACTAAGATCGTCGAACAGTGCCAAGCCTTGAGGTAATATGCTTAAGTTAAACTGCCTGATGTGGCTTAGATTGTTTGGTCTAATGCTTTTAATGTCTTGATTATCGATAAAAAGTTGACCGGTATAATCCTTACGACTACCAAAAATTATGTTTACAAATGTGGTTTTCCCTTTTCCTGATTCGGCATAAATCAGAATTTTCTCTTGTGGATTGATTATAAAATCCCTGCCCCAAATCTCAGATTGTTTAATATCTTTTTCGGGAATCGGGGCAGGGATAATGTTGGAAAATTTTATTTCCATTTAAGTGTTTTTATAGTTTATTCGGTTTTTTCTTCTGTTACACTTTCTGCTTCGAGTTCTTTTAGCAGCGCTTCCCATTCTTCATCAGTCATTTCGGGATATTCTTCATCGTAGGACTCATCCCAGTCATCTTCCCACTCGTCGTCAAAATTATTTCCACCACCAAAAAGATCCATTCCTTCGCTAATTGGACCATCGAAAAGCTCCATTAGTTTTTCGGCATTGTCCATTAGTTTTTTCTTGTCAAGATTTTGTATAGACTCATTAAATTTAAGAGTTGAGATGTATGTGATTTCATCTTTTTGAATGTCCAAGTGCATGTGTCCGTAGTTTCCAGCAAGCTCAATACCTGTTAGCTTTTCAAATTCTTTGATAGCTTCTTTTTCGACATCAACTTTGTCTATAATGTTTGACGAAACCCATAAGTTAATGGCTTTACAATTTTTATTAAACTTTTTAAAGTCTTTATCCGAAAGTATCGATTCTTTTTTGTCAAGATTCATGTATTTTTCCATCAGTTTAAAACACTCCTCACCGTTTTCACTTGCAACAAACATAAATATGTCGTCGTTCCAACCAAAAACCATACCCGGTTCAGGCTCCATATACTGAATTTCGTCTTTTTTCTCCATTACCATCGCGATAGGAACATTAAATTCATCAGCAATTAGGTCTAGGTTTTCTTCAAGTTTTTTGCGATCAATAGGGATAATTACACCAAAAACCATTTCTTTGTCTTCGATTGTAGCAAATCCGTACATTTTTTTCGTCAACAAAACTCCTGAAGCATCAGGGTCTTTCAACATTTTTTCGATTAGTTCTGCAGCTTTTTTACTTTCTTTTTCAACTTCTTTCATTGCATCTTTATACTCAGGATTGTCTTTAAGAAACTCGGCATCTGCAAGTTTTACAAGCTCTCCTCCATCAATTACCATTACAGCAAAAGCATCTTTGGGGATGTGGTTAGCAGTGTTATCGGAACATGAGGCAAAAAATATTGCAACAAGTGCGATTAACAAAATTGGAGTTGTGAATTTTAATTTTTTCATGATTATTCGATTTTAGTTTGACAATTTATTATTTAAAAACAGGGGAGATTTTCACCTCCCCCATATAGAATATTTTAATATGCGAATAATGGAAATGGCTTCATCATTTCGTTGACTTCGGTACGCACTTTAGTAATAACATCTTCGTTTTCGATGTCGGCTAAAACTCTGTCAATTAGTTTAACTATTGGCTCCATGTGTTCTTCTTTAAGACCTCTGGTTGTTATAGCCGGTGTTCCAACTCTTAATCCTGAAGTTGTAAAAGGAGATCTGTGGTCGAAAGGAACCATGTTTTTATTAATTGTTATATCAGCACGAACTAAAGTGTTTTCTACTGTTTTTCCTGTTATATTTGGATATTTAGTTCTCAGGTCGATAAGCATTGAGTGGTTGTCGGTTCCGTCGCTGATAACTTTATATCCCAAGTTCATAAAAGCTTTTGCCATTGCAGCAGCATTCTTTTTAACTTGAGTTTGATATTCTTTAAACTCCGGGCTGAGAGCTTCGCCAAAAGCTACAGCTTTAGCAGCAATAACATGCTCAAGCGGACCGCCTTGTGTTCCCGGGAAAACAGCAGAGTTTATCACTGCCGACATCATTTTAATTTCTCCTTTAGGAGTTGTTTCTCCCCACGGGTTCTCAAAATCTTTACCAATAACAATGATTCCGCCTCTTGGTCCTCTTAAAGTTTTGTGAGTTGTCGAAGTAACGATATGTGCATATTTAGCAGGATTTTCAAGTAATCCGGCAGCGATTAGTCCGGCAGGGTGCGCCATGTCAACCATAAATATAGCTCCAATTTTGTCTGCAATTTCGCGCATGCGTTTGTAATCCCATTCACGGCTATATGCAGAGGCACCGCCAACAATCATTTTTGGCTTATGCTCCATTGCGGTTGCTTCCATTGCATCATAGTCAACGCGTCCGGTTTCTTCGGAAACTTTGTATGATACTGCGTTGTACAAAATTCCTGATAAGTTTACAGGAGAACCATGCGATAAATGACCACCATGGGCAAGATCAAGACCCATAAATGTGTCGCCTGGTTTTAAACATGCTAAAAATACCGCTGCATTTGCCTGTGCTCCCGAGTGAGGCTGTACATTTGCATATTCTGCATCAAATAGCTCTTTTACTCTGTCTATAGCAAGTTGCTCGGTCATATCAACAAACTGACAACCGCCATAATATCTTTTGCCGGGATACCCTTCGGCATATTTGTTTGTCATTACGGACCCCATTGCTTCTAAAACTTGAGGACTAACAAAATTTTCAGACGCAATTAATTCGATTCCATGCATCTGACGTTCTTTTTCCTTTTGAATAATTTCAAATACTTTTTCGTCGCGTTTCATATCTTTGATTTTTTTTGTAAAAATACAATTTTTCTGTTCAATTACGAAAGTTTAGAAAGCATTTTATTGAACATGTTTTTTTACACAATATTTTAATGATTGTTTACTGCAAAGTTTTTTAAATTTAGTTTGCCAAATCGAAGTTTAATATTCAAAATACAATATAAGTTTTTAATTCCGCTCTTACAGAGCTCCAGATTGGAGATGTACTTGTTCAACAGCAGGCTTATGCCTACTGTTGAATTAATGTCGCTCACTTCGTCAAGCTCAGTGCACCGCTTTCAGAGCTGGATTTAGTGTCTGAAACTTGTAGAGCATCGAATGTTCAAATAGGTGTCCCAGTGTCGAAAGCAGGAGTTTTTTAATTCATTTTGCTAAATAGAAGCTCAAA
>JAFGVU010000094.1 GCA_016937855.1 Bacteroidales bacterium
CAGTGTCGAAGTCAGAAAATATCATAATGCTTTAAGAAGCGCCGGAATAAGATAGTTGCAGATAACTTAAGGATTTAAGTTAGATTAAGCCTAAAACACAAACTTTAAGCTGAAAATTATTATTTTTGTTTTGTTATATTGTCATTTCTTTTAGCAAATCATTTAGTTTCTCGATTTGTCCAATTGTTCCCAAAACAAACAGTTTGTCCTGACAATTCAGAATAAAATCGGCATTTGGATTAAGAACATACTCTCCTGTACTTTTTCGAATGCCAATAATATTTACTCCAGAAACATCTCTTACTTTGAGGTCTCTGATTGATTTTTGCTGAAATTCTATCCCTATATTAGTGAATGAAATTTCTTCAAGTCTTACATCATGCTTTTGCTGTATCAAAATATGATCAAGGAATTCTACCACATCAGGTTGAGCAACTAATTTTGCCATTCGTTGCCCTCCAAGTTTGTCGGACATAATAATGTTAGTAGCTCCTGCTCGTCTAAGTTTTTTGTCAGCGTTATCGTCGGAGGCTCTGCTAATGATTTTTAATTTTGGATTAATTTCACGAGCTGAAAGTACGACAAAAAGATTGTCGGCATCATTAGGCAGAGTTGTAATTAGTGCTCTGGCTCTTTCTATACCTGCTTCGGCTTGTACTTCTTCTTGGGTAGCATCACCCTGTATAAACATTAAGTCGGTCTCTTCGGTGATTTGTTCGATTAATTCACTTTTTTGTTCAATAATTAGTACGTCAAAACCATACTCTTTCGACTCCTTTGCTGCTTGACGTCCATTGCGTCCATATCCACAAATTATTACATGCTGATTTGCTTTTTCGATTCTTTTTTTCACTTTCTTGAGTTTAAAATAGTTATGAAATACTCCATCTATCAAATGTTTTGTAAGGGTTGTAATTGCATAAGCAAAAAAACCAAAACTAAAGATGATTAAAAATATTGTAAATATTTTACCGTAAAGGCTTAAGGGCTCAACCTCTCTAAATCCTACGGTAGATATTGTAATGATTGTCATAAACAGAGCATCAATAAATTTAAGCCCTTCGATTAAAGTGTAGCCTGTAATTCCAATCGTAAGTGTTGCGATTAGAAATATCAGCGAAAGCTTAAAATTGCTGGTGCTTCGCCATTTGTAATTGAATTTAGGCATCTGTAAGCGATTATTTAATTTGGTAATAGACCAGAATGAAAAATCCTATCAATCCTGCAAGCAAAAGTAGTTTAATTTGATTTTTCTTGTTTCGGATTTCTTTCTCATTCATTGGACGCAATAGTCCTTTTTCTGCATATTTTTTTTCAACTGATTCGCCTACAACCATTCCAAGTAAAACACCTACAGCTGATCCAATACCGATTATGCTCATGTTTTTAGTTACGATGCTAAGAGGAATTCCGGCACCGGCAAAAATCAAGAATCCGAGTGTCATGCATATACCTTTAAAGTGGCCTTCGGGGTATTTTTTTTCTTCATTCATAGTAAATTGTTTAGCACAAATTTACATTTATAATGCAGATATCATAAAAATAATTTGATTTTTTTTGAGTTTTGTAATAAATCAACAATTTGATCAGGTTTTGGTTATCCCAAATTAAGCATTAGGAGTTTTGAAATAACGAACTAATGCTTTAGTTGGGCTTAACCCTCGATTGCGCACATAAAATGCTTTTAGGAATATCATTTACTCTCTATTGCGGAATCGGGGTTTAAATCAAAACATTCGAGTAGTATGAATAAAAAATTTGTCTTCGAGATAAGTTATAATTGCAAAAATTTGTATCTTTACAAAAAAATAAATATGAGATTTTTCTTCTTAATATTGATTTTCGTTTTTTCGTCATTGATGATTGTAGCTCAAAGTACAAATGTGTATTTTGGCGATGAGTCAGTTTTTGACATTGAGGATACGACATTGTCGCAAGTTAAAAAACCATTTCTGGATCAAAATAGATTAAATGTCAGATTTACTGCGGGCACAGGGTTCACAAGTTATGGCGGTGGATATATGAGTTCGTTTGCTGCTCCTGAAATAGATTATAGATTAAATAAAAAGTTTTCTTTTTCAGTTGGTACTATGATGACCACAACCACAATGCCTTCTTTTGTTAATCCAGAAAGAGCAAATTCGTCGTTTATGGAAAACAAAATGCTTAGCTATTATGTTTTTGCTCGCGGGAATTATATGGTAAATGAAAAGTTTAGACTCAGATCTTCTGTAGCCTTTGACGTAACACCAATGAATACTCAAAATAGTTTGGCATTTGGATCATTTGGGTTTGACTATAAAATTGGAGAGAATTCTTTTATCTCTGCTGATTTTGTGATCGACAATGTACATCATGGTAATCCGGCGTACTCCAATAGCCCTTTTGGTCCTTTCGATAGCAGGGGTATAAGACCTTATGGTAATTCTCTTTTTTCAGATCCATTTCCTCAGTGGTAAAAACTGTCGATAATAATCTAGCTTCGGTTTTCCCAACAAGTATTAAGGAATTAAAATTAACAGGTTGGGATTATATTGATATTATCTTAGTTTCAGGTGATGCTTTTGTAGATCATCCATCTTTTGGCGCAGCTGTTATTGCGAGAGTTTTAAATAATGCCGGATTTCGTGTCGCAATAATTCCCCAGCCAAACTGGCAGGACGATTTGCGCGATTTTAAAAAATTTGGGTCACCGCGATTGTTTTTCGCCGTTTCGGCAGGCAATATGGACTCAATGTTAAACCATTATACCGGTTCAAAAAGAAAGCGTTCAGAGGATGCTTATACACCTGGTGGAGAAACTGGAAAACGTCCCGATTATGCTACAAAAGTGTATTCGCAAATACTAAAAAAACTTTATCCTGATGTTCCTGTCGTTATTGGCGGTGTCGAGGCTTCGATGCGACGTTTTGTGCATTACGACTATTGGAACAATAAATTGCAAACATCAGTTCTGGAGGATTCCGGTGCCGACATACTGGTGTATGGGATGGGAGAGAAGGCTATCCTGGAAATTGCTCGCGAACTCAGTTTCTCCGGCTCATTGTATAATTGCCTGCACTTGAATCAGATTGCTTATCTTAGCGATAAAAGCGATAAACTGGATAATGACATTCAACTGTTTTCATTTAAAACTGTTTTGTCGGATAAGTTAAAACATGCAGCTAATTTTGTAAAGATTGAGAAAGAATCAAATTATTTTTCAAATTGCCGGATTGTGCAGGATTTGGAGAAATCAAGACTAATCGTAAACCCTGCAAACCCAGTATTTACGCAAGAGGAGATGGACGAAATTTATGCATTAGGATATACTCGTTTGCCACATCCAAGATACGATACGAAAAAAGCAATCCCTGCTTACGAAATGATTAAGGACTCTGTGACAATGCATCGTGGTTGTTTCGGTGGCTGTAGTTTTTGTACTATCTCGGCGCATCAGGGAAAGCATATTAGCAGTAGATCCGAAAAGTCTATCCTTGGCGAGTTGGAACAGATAGCCTCAATGCCGAACTTTAAAGGACATATTTCCGATATTGGAGGTCCTTCGGCTAATATGTATAAAATGCAAGGATTCGATTTGAGAATTTGTGAAAAATGTTCTAAACCTTCTTGCGTTTGGCCTGTGGTTTGTAAAAATCTAAATACTTCGCACAAGAACCTTACAGAATTGTATTTAAAGGCAGCAAAAATCGATGGCATTAAAAAAATTAGTATCGGAAGTGGAGTAAGATACGATATTGCACTACATAAAACTGATAATGCTCAGATTAATCGGGAAAATGTAAATTATCTCGAAGTTTTAATTTCTCGTTTCGTTTCCGGTAGGTTAAAAGTTGCTCCGGAACATAGTTCATCAAAAGTTCTTAAATTAATGAGAAAATCTGATTTTGGGAAATTTAAAAATTTTGAGACGTTTTTTAGAAAGATAAATCAGAAATTTGATCTAAACCAACAGTTAATCCCATATTTTATTGCCGGTCACCCGGGATGCGATGAATTTGATATGGCTGAGTTGGCAATCGAAACTAAAGATATGGGATTTAAGCTTGAGCAGGTACAAACATTTACGCCAACACCAATGACATTGGCAACTGTAATGTTTTACACTGGCATTGACCCATATTCGGGTAAAAAGCTTTATGTTGCTAAAACTAATACTGATAAGCAAAAACAAATGAACTACTTTTTCTGGTATAAACCCCAAAATCGAAAACAAATTGTTCAAAGTCTTAAATCTGCAGGTCGCAAAGACTTGATTGATAGATTTATGAGAAAGAAATAGAAATATTTCTGTTTTTTCTTTTTTTTTTTCTTATATTTCGGATTGTAGATTTTTTTTTAGTTTTTATCCCGTTTTGGAGGATATGCAGCAATCTCGTAAATAGATTGAACAGAGTATGAAAAATTACTTAAAAATATTTATTTCTTTTTTGTTTATTTCTTGTGCATCAACAACGTTTCAGAAGTCTGAGTTTCGTGTTTATGTTGGTAAGGCAGAGTGGACAAAAGAAGAAATCGAGATCTGCGAATATGCTATTAGTAATATCAAAGGTATGGATACAACCAAACTCGTGTTCTCAAAAACCAATATCCCGGGGCAAGGACAAGCACAACCTTTATTTAGGACAATGTTCAGAAAATCTTGCAATCGAACCTATATTGTTAGAGTTCAGGAATGTAACGATAAAAACTCTTTGTGCTTTGGGATATTACCCGATTCTGCAAAAGTAGGTTTAGTAGGACACGAGCTAACACATATCGATGACTATAAATCAAAAGGTTTCTTCAAAATGATAGGAATGGGAGTAATGTATTCAATATCCCCAAAATATAAACGTAAAGTCGAATATGAAACAGATAGTCTTACCATTGTTAATAATATGGGAAAAGAAACTTTGATTTTCTCTGAATATATTTCCCAAACTAAGCTCGCTAAAAAACGATATTTACGAAAAATACGTAAATTTTACATTTCTAGTGAAGATATTGAACGTATTATGAAGAACATACCGTAGATGCTCAGGAATTTATTAGAAAATCTAACTTGTAGTGTTACTACTTCTATGTTTTATTTGCATTATGCTTAAATAGTTGATTATAAGGAATTTAGTTTTTAAAAAAATCTCTTTAGGTTTCTTATATATCAAAAAAACGATAAAAAATGCTTTATAATATCAAATATTAGTTATTTTTGAAATAAATTAACGCTTAATATTGTTTATTAATAAGTTAACTTATTAGTAAAATTAGATTATGAGAAAACTTAAAAATAAAATATTATATCTGACTTTTTTACTTACTGTTACAACTTCTGTAACTTATGCACAATCGACAATACAGTTGAAAATGTCGTTTTTGGGAATTCATCCTTTTAGCGAAGTAAATAATCATCTGTTTGAAAACCGTCTTGATGCCAACGGTATTTTTATTACCGAACCAGGTTTTATTCTTTCATTTGAAAACTTTCTACGCGGAGATACTTTTGCATGGCGTGGAATGATGGGTTTCTTTAGTGATGCCGCTTCAAAACCTGCAATTTTCATACATTTAGGATTTAAGCAACGTTTACTGCAGATTTGGCGCAATTCGTTTAGTTTGTGTGTGGGAGGAAACCTATATGGTAGAGACTCATGGAGCACAATTCCGGGTTATGTAACAGATAATTCATGGAGTGCAAATGGCGATTGGGAGTATAAATTGGGAATTATGGCTGAACTTGAATATGCTTTGTTTTTGAATGATAATAACGATATTACTTTGTCTGTATTATACGGACATTTGCCAAATACTTTCTCTTTTTCTATTGGGTATAAATATTGGTTTTCGTCAGTAATTAAGAATCCAAAAAAGTGTGGCTCCTGCCCATTTGAGAAAACCAGTAAACATTGGAATCCTTAATAGTATAACCAAAAATAATTGACTATGGAAATTAAACGTGTATTTGATATATTAGAGCTATATAAGTCCGAGTATGCCGATTTGCAGGATGCGTTTTCATACAAGGATAAAGGCACTTGGGTTAATTTTTCTGCTCAGGATTATTATAAATATTCTCATTTGTTTGCCTGTGGGTTAATAAATGCAGGATATAAAAAAGGCGAGAAAATTATTACTATGTCGCAAAGTTTACCTCATTGGAATATTGCCGATATGGGTATTTCTCTTGCAGGAATGGTTCATGTCCCTATTTATACGACATTAGGACCTCAGGAGTTAGAATATATATTGAGGCATAGCGAAGCAAGAATAATTATTGTGTCAGATGTAGGTTTATATAAAAAGCTAAAGCCGGTTGCAGATAAAATTGAAACAATTGAGAAGGTTTATACTTTTCATCATATCGAAGGAATTGTTAACTGGGTTAGTCTTATTCAGGATGCTATTGAAAAAGAAGAAGAGTTGATGAAAAAGCTAAATGATATAAAATTATCAATAGACGAAAACGATTTGCACACAATTATCTACACATCAGGGACTACAGGCAATCCAAAAGGCGTTATGATCTCTCATAAAAATATCCTCAGCAATGCAACTGGTGTAAAGCCTATTGTTCCTATTGATCACGGACAAAAAGCATTAAGCTTTTTACCTTTATGTCATATATATGAGAGAATGTT
This sequence comes from Bacteroidales bacterium, assembly GCA_016937855.1. Classification (GTDB taxonomy): domain Bacteria; phylum Bacteroidota; class Bacteroidia; order Bacteroidales; family ML635J-15; genus Bact-19. The sequence continues at coordinate 6,618 of JAFGVU010000094.1, forward strand.
AAATTACTCCTTTCAGATGAAAGGTATTGCTATTTATTATGCCGAAAGCTTGGGGACGATAGTAAACGATTTAAAAGACATTAAACCACATTTATTTAATTCTGTACCCCGACTATTAGAAAAGTTTTACGATCGTATAATCGCAATTGGGAAAGATTTAAAAGGAATAAAAAGATGGATATTCTTCTGGGCTGTGCGGCTTGGAACAAATTATAACGATAGAGGTAAAAACTCTGCCTTTTATAATTTTAAACTCAAAATTGCTCGTAAACTTGTTTTTAAAAAGTGGCAAGCGGCTTTTGGCGGAAATATTGTAGCTGTTGTTTCTGGTGGAGCATCATTGCAGGTTAGGTTAGCTCGACTATATACCGCCGCAGGAATCAGAATATGCGAAGGATATGGTTTAAGTGAAACTTCACCAGTACTGGCTGTTAATCACATGGATTGGAATAATGCAATGCTTGGAACGGTAGGCCCTATTTTAGAAGGTGTTGAGCTTAAAATTGCTGAGGATGGCGAAATTCTTGCAAAAGGACCCAATGTTATGCTTGGATATTATAAAGATGATGAAGCTACCAATGCTGTTATAGATCAGCAAGGTTGGTTTCATACAGGTGATATTGGAGAGTTTATTGAAAATAAGTTTTTAAAAATAACCGATAGAAAGAAAGAAATATTTAAAACTTCTAGCGGAAAGTATATTGCTCCTCAAGTTATTGAAAATAGATTTAAGTCTTCAAGTATCATTGAGCAGCTGATGATTGTTGGTGAGAATGAAAAATTTGTTAGTGCTCTTATTTCACCAAACTTTAATTATTTGCATTATTTTGCAGCTAAACATAAAATCCATTATCGTGATAATGCCGAATTAGTAAAGATTCCCGAAGTTATTAGAAAAATACAAAAAGAAATCGATATTGTAAATAATACACTAGGAGAACACGAAAAAATCAAGAGATTCAGATTGGTTTGTGAAGAATGGTCACAGCCAACCGGAGAGTTGTCGCCAACACTAAAACTTCGTCGTAATGTAATCTATAAAAAGTATGATAATATTTTGCAGGAAATTTATGGACATGGTGCTGATAAAACTGAAAATATGGGTAAAGATACCGCAAGTGTTAGCTTGGAATCTCGTATTACTAATGGAATGCGAAAACTAATCAATATCAATTCAAATAAAGAATAATCTACTTGTTAATAGTTTGTCGATTAAAAATGACATCAATATTTGAAAGAGATAAAAATTATAAGTTATCTTTGTCGTCCTAATTAGCAATTAAGTTAAATAAAAATAAAAATTATGAAAATTTTAGTTTGTATTGGAAATGTCCCGGATACAACCACAAAAATTCGTTTCGATGCAGATATGAAAAATCTGGATACTAACGGCGTACAGTGGGTAATCAATCCTTGGGACGAGTTAGCTTTAACAAGAGCTCTCGAAATTAAAGAGCAATCAGGAGGAAAAATTGAAAAAGTATCAGTAATAAATGTAGGCAAAGCCGACGCAGAGCCGACAATCAGAAAAGCTTTAGCCATTGGTGCTGACGATGCTTTTAGAATTGATGCAGACCCGATTGATTCGTACTTTATTGCAGCTCAAATTGCCGAAATTGCAAAGCAAGAAAATTATGATATTATTTTCGCAGGTAAAGAATCTAGCGATTTTAACGGTGCAAATGTTGGTAGCATGATTGCTGAGTTTATGGATATTACTTCGGTTTCAGCAGTTACAACTTTTGATTTGGTAGATGGAAATATTAATTTAAAGAGAGAAATTGACGGAGGAAAAGAGACCATTATTGTTGATACGCCTTTTGTTGCAATTGTTCAGAAAGGTATTTGCATTAACCCACGTATTGCTGCAATGCGCGGAATAATGATGGCTAGAACTAAACCAATTAAAGTATCTGCACCTGTAGAAACTGAAGTTTTGGTTGAATGTCAGACATTTGATTTGCCTGAACCTAAGGCCGCTTGTAAAATGATAGAGCCTGAGAATACAGACAAATTAGTCGAACTACTTCATGGTGAAGCCAAAGTAATTTAAGTGTATTAAACAAATTTTGAATTTAAAATTAATATTATGTCTATAATAGTTTTTACAGAAAACAGAAATGGGAAATTAAAGAAGAACAGTTTTGAAGCTGTCTCTTATGCAGCTGTTATTTCAGCAAACACTTCAAAACCTGTTGTCGCAATTTCTGTTGGCAATGTCGATAATGATGAATTGTCGAAACTTGCAAAATATGGCGCTTCAAAAATTGTTGCGGTTAACGATCAAAAATGGCTTGATCATGATAGTAGAGAATATACAAAATTGATAGCCGAAATAGCTGAAAAAGAAAATGCTGACACATTTGTGTTTAGCCACTCCAATATGGGTAAAGCTATTGCTCCACGATTATCGGTTAGAATGAAAGCAGGTCTATTGAGTGGTGTTGTTGCAACTCCGGTTTCTTTTAACCCTATTGCTGTTAAACGCAAAACATATAATGGCGGAGCTTTTCAGCTCGTTACTGTTAAATCGGCAAAATCGGTGATAACAATTAATCCTAATTCTTGTAGTATTGTTGAGAAGCCAGTTGATGTGAATATTGAAGCATACACTCCTCAAACTGCTTATAATGCAGGAACTAAAGTTCAAGCAGCTGATGTTGTTACCGGAAAAGTTATTCTTACTGAGGCTCCAATCGTTGTGTCAGGAGGTAGAGGATTAAAGTCTGGTGATAATTGGGGACAATTGGAAGAATTAGCAACTGTTTTAGATGCAGGTCTTGCATGCTCACGTCCAGTGTCTGACGAAGGGTGGAGATCGCACGAAGAACATGTTGGACAAACAGGAAAAATCGTAGCTCCGGATTTGTATATAGCTATAGGTATTTCTGGAGCAATTCAGCACATTGGCGGAGTGTCAGGGTCAAAGGTAATTGTTGCTGTCGATAAAGATAAAGATGCTCCAATTTTTAAATATGCTGATTATGGTATCGTTGGTGATGCTTTTGATGTTGTGCCACGTCTTGTCGAATCGTTTAAAAAGTTTAAAAACTCGTAAGTAGTTATTATAAATCTTTAATGAAGTCCACATTATTTGTGGACTTTTTTTTTTGTGCTAGCTCTTATCCGTGTTGTTCCGGTGCGCAGGCACTGATGGCGACTGTGGTTCGTTATCCTGTTTTGTGCGCGACGTAGACGCTCAGAATGACCATATCTGATTGTCAGGCACTTACGATAAATAATTTGGAAATATGGGTGAC
>JAFGVU010000095.1 GCA_016937855.1 Bacteroidales bacterium
GGTAAATGCCGATTGAAATTATTTTTAGTATAAACAAGCGCAGCGTCGTTTAGACTATTAAATAATTCATTTCGGTATTGCACAAATGCATTGCTATTCCAATATTAGCCATATGCCCTATGCTCCATGCGCCGTAATGAAATTCGTTGAAATCTAAACACCAAAGAATCAAATTCACAAAGAAGATTAACCTAAATAGTTACAAGAGTTTTTAAATATGACATAAAAAAGTTCTGCTTATAAAATACAAACAGAACTTTTTCTATTTTATGAGAAAAGACTTACTTTGTTAATATTACATTTTTCTCCTCTACAATTTTTCGCAAATTGATTAAAGCATATCGCATTCTGCCCAATGCTGTATTTATGCTAACATTTGTTTGCTCTGCAATGTCTTTAAAACTCATTCCTGCAAAATGTCTCATTAAGATGATTTGTTTTTGCTCCTCTGGCAGAAAGTCAATGAGACTTCTAACATCACTTTCGATTTGATCACCAATTAATTTATCCTCAATGTTGTCGTCAGAGAATTTATCGTTGTTAAAAATATCGACATCATTATCGTCGTTTGAGTAGGTATTGAGGTTTTTCTCTCTCCTAAAATAGTCGATAGTAATGTTGTGTGCAATTCGGATAACCCAGCTTATGAATTTGCCTTTGTCGGTATATGTACCGGCTTTTAGCGAATTAATAACTTTAATAAACGTGTCCTGAAATAAATCATCAGCCACATGAGTATTTTTGACGGTAATAAGGATATAAGAATAGACTTTTTGCTTGTGTCGGGAAATTAGAACTTCCATACATCTTTTCTCACCCTTAATGAATCTTTCGATCAATTCTTGATCTGTGCAATTTTGCAAATTCATAACTATTTATTTTAAAGTTACAGGGTAGAAGTTTAATCGATATATGGTCTCCTTTCTTTTTAAGTTTTACAATTCTTATTACGTTGAATAATAATATTTGTTACACAAAAGTAATCATTTTTTTTATAAGCAAAAAAAAAAGACTAAAAATCTTACTATTGATTTGGATTTTCTTGTGGTTTCTCTTCCCAGGCGCCTTTATATTTAAAAGATAGTTTTCCCCAGTACTCGGCACTATAGGCAGCAACTCTATCTATAGTTGCATCTATTTCTTCTTTTTGTAAATTATCGGCTTCACGTAAATTTAAAATATAAAGCCAATTTTCTTTTTTGCAAATCCAACAACCATACAGCGAATAGTTAATTTCCAGAAGGTCAATAGCAAATGCCTCGGTATTTTTGTCAACCATTTTGCAAAGAGGGCTCATTACTTGAAAATAGAACTTTTCAGGATTGGATGGATACGAAAAAACATCGACCCAAACTGTCGAATTCTTGTATTTAAAAGTCCATTGGCCGTCTTTTTGTCCGTGTGTACTCATAGGATCTAATCCAACTTCTCTGATAGAGTTCTCAATATACTCTGTTAAATGATATGGTATCATAATCTTAGTTTTTTACAAAAATATGCAATTTTGTTTTTCAATAAAACTAATTTTTAGAAAATTTTACATTGGTTAAAATCAAATTACATAATTAGTATTTATAACATGAACAAACTTAGAGTCGTTAAGAATATTAGTTTGTCGGGAGAAGGAGGGGGATTCAATAATGTGAAAATTTTAATAAATACGGGAAAAATTAAAATTAGTAAAATTAATTAAACTTTTGTTCGGATATTTCGTATATTTGGATTGATTAAACCATGAAATTGAGAAGTTATTACTACTTTTATTAATATAGAGTAATTATATGTCATCAAAAAATCAGACAACTATAGTTGCGATTGGTGCCTCAGCAGGAGGACTCGAAGCTATTCAGAGTTTTTTTAAAGCCATGCCGGTTAAAACAGGTTTAGCATTTGTTGTAATACAGCATTTGTCACCTGATTATAAAAGTATGATGGATGAGTTGCTTTCGAGACACACAAAAATAAAAATTGAGAAAGTAACCGATGGGATGCAAATTATGCCCGATACCATATATTTAATACCACCAAGAGTGAATATGTCGGTTTATCACGGCAAATTATACCTTAAGGAGTTGGACTCTAAAAAGGGGTTGAATTTGCCAATTGACGTGTTTTTTAGATCGCTTGCTTCTGAAATGGAGAAAAATTCAATAGGTATAGTTCTGTCAGGAACCGGAAGCGATGGAACAATGGGAGTTAAAGCAATAAAAGAGGTAGGTGGTATGGTGATGGTTCAGGATAAGGAATCGGCAAAATTTGATGGAATGCCTGGTAGCTCAATAGCTACCGGACTTGTAGATTATATTTTGACACCATCCGACATGCCTTCAGAACTACTGAATTATATCAGACATCCTTTTGTTAAAAAAGATAATTCTTTGGCTAAACAGTTGGAAAATAACTTGGATACTTTGTCAAAGATTTTGTTGGTTTTAAGAGATTATATAGGTGTCGATTTTTCATATTATAAAGAAAATACCATTATCAGACGTCTTGAGCGTAGATTAAGCATAAATCGACTAAATAATCTCGACCAGTATTTAAAACTGTTAATAGAATCAAATAAGGAAAAGGATGTTCTTTACCGAGAATTATTAATAGGTGTTACTCGATTTTTTCGCGATAAGGAAGCTTTTGATTCATTATCCACCAAAATACTTCCTGAGTTGTTAAAAGAAAGAAGTAAAACCCAGATAAGATTATGGTCGGCAGGGTGCTCAACCGGCGAAGAGGTTTATTCCCTTGCAATTATTATCAGCGAATTACTGGAAAAACATAGTCTGGCTATTGAAGTAAAGATATTTGCTACAGATATCGACCGTCATGCAATCGAATTTGCCGGTAATGGAATATATCCCGATAGTATAGTTGCAGATATTCCTTCTGAACTGATAACAAAATATTTTCATCGAAGAGAAAACAGCTATCAAATATCAGAAACTATCCGCAAGATGGTTGTCTTTGCCTCTCATAATGTACTTAAAGACCCGCCTTTTTCTAAAATAGATCTTATTAGCTGCCGGAATCTTTTTATTTATTTTAAACCCGAAGTACAGGCGAAGGTGCTTTCTATGTTTTATTTTTCTCTAAACACCGACGGTTACTTGCTAATGGGCTCTAGCGAAACAATTGGAGAGATGCAACAAGCCTTTATGCCGGTTGATACAAAAAATAAAATTTTTAAATATGTTAAAGGTTATAGGTCTAAAGTAATAAACGGTTTAGCATTGCCAAAAGTAACAAGAGTTGGAGAATCGGATAAGGATTTTCGATCCCAGTATTTGCCGGTTAATCTTAAATCTGATTTTATTAGTGAAAGTGTTTATAATGCTTTTGTGCCGCCATCAGTTATTGTCGATTCTAATAATATTTTGGTTACAGTAATAAATGATGTTAACAAATATTTGAAATTCCCGTCAGGAAAATTTACAAATGATATTTATTCTTTGCTGAATGACGAACTTAAAGTTGTTGTTAGATCGGTAATTAGAAGCTTAAAATCAAAGAAAAATCCTGTTAAATTTGAAAATATTGCCAATGCTTCTGGTTCAGATAATATTTTATTAACAGTCGAAGGTAGGATATTTACAGACAAAAAAGATGAAAAAAATTATTACTTTCTAAGTTTTGTATCTTCTGACAAGGTTAAAAAAGATGAGTTGACAGAAGTTTATGACTATTCAGTTGATTTTAATGAGAAACTCAAAGATGTCGAAAGAGAATTGCAATATACGAAAGAAAATCTTCAGGCAACTGTAGAGGAGCTAGAAACCTCCAACGAAGAATTGCAGTCATCTAACGAAGAATTAATCGCATCTAACGAAGAGTTACAAAGTACAAACGAAGAGTTGCAATCTGTAAACGAGGAGCTATATACAGTAAACTCTGAGTATCAAAATAAGATAGAAGAGCTTATTGTGTTAAATAATGATGTAAACAACCTTCTAAAAAATATTAGTGTTGGTACATTATACCTAGATAGCAAATTGTGCATTCGTAAATATACACCTTACATTACCCGTTTAATTAAACTTCGGGATGCTGATGTTGGAAGACCAATAACACATCTGAATCTGGATCATTTAACGAAAGAATTTATAGAAAAGGTTCAGAGTGTCTTGGAAACTCTTATTCCTGAGGATTTTGAAATAAAATCAGAGACAGATTTATGGTATTATGTTAAAATTATGCCATATCGAAACCAAGATAACGCGGTTGACGGTATTATTATTACAGTTACAGATGTTTCCAAACTAAAGAAGACAACCATACAAAAGGATTTATCAATTGATAGATTAAAACAAGCTATGGAGATTGGTAATATTGCATGGTGGGAATGGAATCTGGAAACAAATCAAGTTGTTTTTGATGACAAAAAAGCAACAATGATTGGCTATACCGTAGAGGAGTTTCCAACCGATGTGTATAATATATGTGCTTTAATGCATCCAGATGATTACAATAGAGTGATGGGTCAAATGAAGGCTTATCTGAGTGGAGAGACAAATATTTATGATGTAAAATATCGAATCAAACGTAAAGATGGGTCATATAGTTGGTATTACGATAGAGGTGGAATTGTCGATTGGACAAGTGATGGGAAACCTTTGAAATTAGCAGGAATGGTTTTAGATATTTCCGAAATTAAGGAAATGGAAGAAAAAATTAAGCGCGATGCCCATTTGCTAAATATCGTACTTGAAGAATCTCCGCTTGCAAAGACAATTGTTGACTCTAATGGAAATATTGTTTACGTTAACAAGGCAGCCGAAAAAGTATTGGGGATTTCTAAAGATATGATAAAAAAAAGAATGTTTGATGATTATAACTGGAAGATATTGTCGCGTGATGAAAAGGAAATACCTGTAGAGAACTTGCCATTCTCAATAATTAAATCAACATTAAAGCCATTAGATAATTATCAACATTATATTTGTAAAGGAAAAGAGAAACGTTTACTAAAAATTTCAGGAACTCCATTGTTTTCAACAACCGGAGTTTTTGATGGAGCATCATTTGTTATTGAAAGCATAGAATAATACCATGAAAACAAAAGAAAACCCCCTTTACCACAAAGCTAAAGAGATAGCTCAGAAAAAGCCACAACTTAAACCGGAAGAGTATGCTCAAAATCTTGAGGAACTTCTTGAGGAGCATAGGGTTTTTGAAATTGAATTGGAATATCAAAACATCGAATTAATTCGTATCCAAGAACAATTAGAAACTGCTGTTTTGAGTTTTAAAAATTTGTATAATGATAACCCATCATCCCTTTTTAGTGTTAATCTCGATGCCGAAATTGTGAGATCAAATCAAACATTTTCACAACTTTTAGGCGTTGATATTGTTGATGTAATAGGTAAAAAACTCACAAGCTTTATTGCCCCTGAATCTCAGGATGATTTTTACTTGCACTTTAAAGAATTAACTTCTCATAAAGCTACTTTCGAAAATATAAGATTGATATTTAAAAATAATGCAGGTGATAAAATTCATGCTGTGGTTAAGTGTAAATTTGATGAATCAGATGATAAAACCATTTCCTGCGCAGCAATTAATATTACGACACAAAAAATTGTTGAGGACAAACTTAAAACTGCCGAAGATATATGGAGTAAAACTTTTGACTCAATAAATTATGGAATAGCGGTTGTTGACTCGAATTACAATATTCTTCAGGCGAACAGCAGCTTGTGTAAAATGTTTAATATAGACTTTGGACATTTAATTGGTGAAAAGTTTTACAGCTTTATTCATAGCGATGCAAAAGTTGACAATTGTGATGTGTGTAAGGGAATTAGTCAAGGGAAGAAAACAAATCACGAGTTGTTTGAACCAAATCTCAAAATTTACAGAGAGATTAGCGTTGATCCAATTAATAATTCATCGGATAGTTATAAAAAATGTTCGGTCGTTATTATTAAAGATATAACAGAACGTAAGAACTTTGAAAAACAACTCGAAATTAGTGAAAGACGATATCGTGCAATTTTTGAGAATCATCATACTGTTATGCTTATTATAGATCCTGATGATGGAAGTGTCATAAAAGCAAATCCTGCAGCGGTTGAGTTTTATGGTTATAGTAGAGATAAACTCGAAAAGATGCATATCGATCAGATAAATACATTGTCAAAAGATGAATTGAAAAAAGAAATTGAAAAGGCTCGAATAAATATCAATAATAGATGGGTTTTTGTGCATGAGTTGGCGAATGGAACAAAACGAACAGTTGAGGTTTTTAGCGGTCCTATAGTTCTTGATAAAAAAAAGGTGCTGTATTCAATTATTCATGATATTACTGCTAAAGTAGAGTTAGATAATAAAATCGTAGAAATAAACAAAGAGTTGCATTTTGCGAAAGAGAAAGCAGAAGAAAGTGATAAGTTAAAATCATCATTTTTAGCTAATATGAGTCATGAGATTAGAACTCCTCTAAATGGTATAATGGGCTTTGCCGAGTTACTTAGTTTAGAGAATGTTGATGAAATTGCAAGAAAAAAATATTGCGAAATAATTACAAATTCTGGAAATAGACTGTTAAATATTATTAACGATGTTTTGGATCTGTCAAAAATTGAAGCAGGACAAATAAAAATTGAGAAATCCAATGTAGATATTTATACACTTTGTAACGAACTTAATTATGTTTATTCTAATAAAGCCGGTAAAAATGTTGAGTTTAACTTTATACCTACCGCAAATAAAAGAATTACTTGTTTTACAGATAAAACCAGACTGTATCAGGTTTTGTCAAATCTGCTTGACAATGCGTTTAAATTTACAAGCAGTGGCAGTGTGAATTTGACATATAGTGTTGAGGCAAATAGTGTTGTATTTGAAGTTAGTGATACAGGAATTGGTATGGACAAAAAGTATCATGACAGTATTTTTAATCGATTTACTCAAGTTTATAACAAATCGGAATTGTATGGTGGCACCGGCTTGGGCTTGTCCATTGTTAAAAGTCTTTGTAAATTGCTTGGTGCAAAAATTGAAATTGAATCTGAAGAGCAAGTTGGTACAACTTTTAAAATAACCGTGCCGTATATTGCCGCGACCGATAGTTTACAGGCTGAGACAAATAGCATTCCCCTACAATACTTTAATCACGATAGTTTTGGAGCACTCAAAGGTAAGATTATTGTTGCCGAAGATGAGTTTGTAAATCAACAACTGTTGAAGGTGGTTTTAGAAAATAGTAAAATCGATATTCTCTTTGCAAACACAGGAATTGAGGCATGTCAGCTTGCAGATGAAAATCCTGATATAGATTTAATTATTATGGACATTAAAATGCCACTGATGAATGGATTAGAGGCTGCCGGGAAAATTTTAGAAAAACATCCTGAAATGAAGATAATAGCAAATTCTGCTTATGTCTCTTACGAAGATGTTCAAAAAAGTCTTGACGCAGGCTGTGTTGACTTTATCCCAAAACCAATTGAATCTGCCAAGTTGTTTACTGTGCTTGAAAAGTTTCTAAAATAGGTTTATGCTGATTAAGCAATAAATAAAAATAGAACAACTTTTCTGGTTTTTATAGTCGGTTTTCAACAAAATCATATTCTCACCCTAGAAAAATGAATTCTGATAGTATAATTTTATCAATTAATTTCATGTTTTCAAAAAAAATGACGTTTTGAAAAATAAGAGGGTAATCCTATTATAGCTTGATAAAATTATAAATGTGTTCTATTATAGTATATGAAATGAGTTTTGAGTTTTGTGATAATTGGTTGAAATTATATAAGCTGCGTAAATAATTCTACATAAAGCATGATAGTTTCTTTTAGTGCACTGTAAATTGTGTGTGGGTATTTTGTTGCCTTTTTTGGCAAAAATTATTGTTAATTAAAAAAATGGAATCATGGACGCACTTAACTCTGAATTAGAGAGACATTTATTTGTATGTACAAAAGACTCGTCTCGACTTACGCACTCAAGAACTACTGTGAAAATTAGAAATTTGATTTTACTTAGTTTATTCTTTTTAATAATAAGTAATTTTTCATTTTCACAAGTTGCAACTCTCCAGTCGGCAGGCGCTACAACTATTTGCAGTGGCGAGTCAACGGCAATAGAAGTTGTTATTACTGCCTCAGTAGGCCCTTATACTGTCGTTTATAGCGATGGTAGTACGAATTTTACCGAGGCCGGTTATAACAGTGATGAAAACAGTTCGGATGATATTACAGTATCTCCAACAAGTACAACAACTTATTCGCTGGTGAGTGTACGCGATACTTACGGAACACTTCTCTTGCCGATAAGTACAGCAACTGTTACCATTACAGTAAATCCAATTCCTACCAATATTGTTGTTACTTTGGATCCTGAGGCTCCGATTTGCCCGGATGTAAATTTTGAGATTTCCGCAACAGCAACAGACGGTGATTCTTATGAAGTTTGGAATGCAGCAGGAACGACAAAACTAGGTGATGCTCCATACACAACAAGTATAAGCACAACAACAAATTATTTATTAAAAGCTATTACAACTGAAGCATGTTCGGCAACACATGCTTTTTCTGCAATGATAGATAATATCAAACCAGATATTACCTGCCCATCAGATCAAAATCTAAATATGGGAGCGGGGACTTGTAATGCTACTTTACCCGATTATACGGGATTAGTTACAAAATCTGATAATTGTACAGCAGAAGGTGATATCGCATTGACTCAATCTCCAATTTCAGGAACAACACTAAGTGGTGGACATAATTCAACGCAAGTCGTAACTGTTACTGCCACCGACGAAAGTGGGAATTTTAGAGCTTGTAGTTTTACGGTAACGGTGAAAGATACTGAAGCTCCGGTTTTAAGTGGTTGTCCATCAAATATTGTTCAGGATACAGACGAAGGTGAGGCAGGAGCAATAGTAACATGGGTAGAGCCTTCTGCAAGTGATAATTGTACTGCCTCCGGTAGTTTAACCTGGACTAACTCTCATAGTCCGGGCGATTTTTTTAATGTAGGGGCAACAACTGTTACCTACACAGCAACAGATGCAGCAGGAAATGTAAGCGATGTTTGCAGTTTTACAGTTACAATTTCTGATAATGAAGATCCTGAAATAACTTGTCCGGGTAATATCAGTGTGAATAATGATGCATCGGAATGTGGTGCTGTTGTTACTTATGTAGCTCCGGTTGGAACAGATAACTTTCCTGGTGCTGTTACAACTCAAATAGCTGGTTTAGCATCAGGTTCACTTTTTCCTGTTGGAACAACAACAAATACATTTAGAGTAACTGACGCTTATGGTAACACTGCTGATTGTAGTTTTACTGTTACAGTGACAGATACCGAAGATCCACAAATTTCTTGTATTGCAGATATCTCTACAAGTGTAGATGCCGGTGCATGTACTGCTGTGGTAAATTATTCGGCTCCGGTTGGAACAGATAATTGTGCTGGAGCTGTTACTACACAAACTGCAGGTTTGGCTTCGGGATCAGAATTCCCTGTTGGAACAACAACAAACACATTCCTTGTAACTGATGCTGTTGGCAGAACTGCAACTTGTAGTTTCGATGTTACAGTTGTTGATGATATTGACCCTGAAATTACCTGTCCGGCAAATATCAGTCAAACTGCTGATGCAGATGATTGTGGAGCTGTGATTACTTATATAGCACCTGTTGGTACGGATAACTGTGCCGGTGCAGTTACAACTCAAACTGCCGGATTGGCTTCGGGCTCCGAATTCCCGGTGGGTGTAACAACAAATACATTCAGAGTTACTGATGCATCTGGAAATTATGTTGAATGTAGTTTTACTGTAACTATAACTGATGATCAGAATCCTGTAGTTGTTGATTGTCCATCAAATATTTCTCAATCAAACGACAATGGCAATTGTTCGGCTGTTGTTACTTGGATAGAACCATCGGCAACCGATAATTGTACTTCTAGCGGAAATATTACATGGACAAAATCTCATAGTCCAGGGAGTGTTTTTAATTTAGGAACAACTACCGTAACATATCAGGCAGAGGATGAAGCCGGAAATTTATCGGCAGTTTGCAGTTTCGACATTACAGTGGTCGATGATGAAAATCCTCAAATTTTAAATTGTCCGGCAAATATTACAAGATCAAACACATTAAATCAGTGTGATGCTGTTGTAACTTGGACAGAGCCAACAGCTACCGATAATTGCACAAGTTCAGGAAATATAACCTGGACTAAATCGCATTTGCCAGGCGCAACTTTCCCGGTTGGTGTTACAACAGTTACTTATGAGGCAGAAGATGAAGCTGGAAATACTGCATCTTGCTCTTTTAATGTAACAGTAGCAGATAACCAAAAACCTGTAATCAGTGGATGCCCATCAAATATTAGTCAATCAAGCGATGGAGGTGCTTGTACTGCGGTTGTAACATGGGTCGAACCTACTGCAGCTGACAATTGTACATCTTCAGGCAATTTGGTTTGGACAAAATCTCATAATTCGGGAGATGTTTTCAGTGCCGGAACCACAACAGTTACTTATTCTGTTCAGGACGAGGCCGGAAATAATTCTTTAACTTGCAGTTTTGATGTTACTATTGCTGATGCCGTTGACCCTGTTGCAGTTTGTCAGGATATTACTGTTTATCTCGACGATGAAGGAAAAGCTGTTATTACTGCAAACGATGTTGATAATGGATCTTCTGATAATTGTAATTTAAGCAGTTTAAACATTTCTAAAACTAACTTCAATTGCGGAGATATTGGTGATAATACTGTTGTTTTAACAGCTGTTGATGCAATGGCTAATACTGCAACATGCAATGCAACAGTTACAATCGTGGATAATACTGATCCTGTTTTGACCCCAAAAGCTGTTCCAGCAAATAAATATGTAACTAGTGGATTTTGTTATTACACAATACAAGGAGCAGAGTTTGATCCTGATTATTCGGACAATTGCTCAGTTACAATTCTCACTTATTCGATTGATGGGGGAGCAACTGTTGGTACTGATGAAACAACTAGTTTAGACGGAGTTAATTTATCCGAAGGTTCGCACGATTTTGAATGGTTAGCTTATGATGCTAGTGGTAATGTTTCAACAGCTTGGACTTTTAGTGTAAATGTTGTTGATAATCAGGCTCCTGTTTTAGGTGCAATCTCAAACAAGTTTAGAAATACAAATAGTGCATGTACTTATGTTGTTTCGGGAACCGAATTTGATGTTTCGGTTACTGATAATTGTGGCGCAGGCGGTGTTACTTTAAGCTATACTATGAATGGTGGAAGTTCTGTGGTGGCGACAAGTTTAGCAGGAGTTGTTCTTGGTACGGGAAACAATGCAATTGTTTGGACAGCAACTGATGGTACAAATACTTCAACACGAAGCTTTGTTGTTAATGTTACAGATGCAGAAGCTCCTTCAATACAGCAAATTAGCGACATTACTGTTAATTCAGGTGCTAATTGCGAAGCTACTGCTACATGGTCATTGCCAACCGTTAGTGATAATTGTACATCATCTCCAACATTAACTAGAATTGTTGGTCCTGCCAGTGGAAGTACTTTTAGCCTGGGAACTACTTTAATTAAATATAAAGCTGTTGATGCTCAGGGAAATATTTCTTACATGGAATTTAACGTTATTGTAGAAAATAATGATCCTCCACAAATTACTTGTCCATCGGGAAGTCCTTTTGCAAGAACTGCTCCGGAGGGTAGTTGCTACTATACGGTAAGTGGAACTGAGTTTAATCCTACATCTTTCTCGGGATGCGAAGCCGAAATTACAAACAGCTACGACGGAACAAGTAGTTTGTCTGGAAAACAAATCCTTGGTGGAACACATACTATTGTCTGGACTGTTACCGACGAAGCTTCAGCTACTTCAACTTGCTCAATTGTTGTTGATGTTGAATCTGATCAGGACATGTCTTTTACAGTTCCAGTTGGTCATTTCGATAGAAATGTTGATGGTGGTGAATGTTATTACACAATTCCTGGAAATGTATTTGATGCAACCGATTTACCAACAGCATGTGCAGGTTCTACTGTAAGTGTTAGTGGAACATTAACTCAGGGAGCTTCAACAATTGCAAGTGGTTTTACAACTTTGTCGGGATATCAACTGCCAAAAGGAGAAAACTATTCTGTTGTTTGGACTCTTTCTGATGGTGGAAGCTTGTCAATTAGTTCGACTCCTTTTACAATTTCTGTTTTCGATAATCAAGAACCAACTTTTGTTTGTTATGGAAACACAACATTAGATACTGATGCAGGATTTAATTACTATGAAATTCAAGGAACAGAATTCGATGCATATAATATAATTGATAATTGTGATGCTAGCTTTGATGTTAGTTTTACTGTAAATGGTGCAGCAGGAGTGGGAACAAGTCTCGCTTCGGAACAATTGCTTACTGGTGTTCATACTGTTATTTGGACAGTAGAAGATCAATCAGGAAATGATAATACTTGTAGCTTTAATATTACTGTAGAAGATAACGAAGCCCCATCAATTACTTCAATTGCGAATGCGACAAGATATATTGATGACGGGACATGTTTTTATGCAGCAAGCGGTGGCGAATTTAATCCATCATATTCAGATAATGTTGGAGTAACTTCGATGACTAATTTAGTGAATAATTCATCGACTCTCGATGCTTATGAATTTCCTGTCGGTGTAACTACTGTAATATGGAAAGCTATTGATGCTGCCGGAAATGTTACTCAAATGTCATTCACCGTAACTGTTATTGATGATGAAGCTCCCGATTATACATTACCTGCAACTGCAACAAGATATGTTAATTCGGCTTGTTATTACAGGGTTGTTGGCACTGAGTTTAATCCTAGTGGAATTTCAGATAATTGCTGCAGCTCAAATTATACTATCACCAATGATGAAAACTCTTATCATAGCTTAGCATATCACGATTTCTCTGTTGGAACCCATACTGTTAATTGGACAGTAACCGATAATCACGGCAATAGTAGTGTTAAACAGATTGTAATTACTGTATTGGATAATTCAGCTCCAGTTTTCTCTTGTCCTGCTTATACATTGGTTCGTATTTCTGATTCAGGACATGATTATTACACTGTTTCGGGTAGCGATTTGCGTCCTTCGTATTGGGATAATTGTGGCGTTAGCAGTATAGTTAATGATTATAATGGGTTAAGTACCTTAAACGGTGTGCAACTGCCAGAGGGAGAACATACCATTGTTTGGACTGCAACAGATGCCGATGGAAATTCAAGCCAATGTTCAGTGGATGTTGTTGTAACAAACTCTCTTTATCCACAAATAACTTGTTTGTCAAATCAAAGTAGGGGAACAGATGCAGGGGAGTGTTACTACACAATTTCCGGTGATGAATTTGCTCCAACTGTTGCTTATGGAGCACCAACAATTACGTATTCTTTAAATTCCGCAGCTTATGTTTCGAGTCTTGATGCAACTGTTTTAAATGCCGGAACTCACTACATTAGAGTTAAGGCAAGTTGGGTAATAGGTGGAAATACATACACTTCATATTGTGGTTTTTATGTGATTGTTTATGATGACGAGGATCCTGTAATTACACCTTTGTCAGATATTACTGTTAATGCCAACACAAGTTGCTGGGCTCATGTAACGAATTTAGGCACTTTGGTTGCAACAGATAATTGTACATCATCAGGAAATCTCATTATCAATGATGGCTTGGAAGATGATGATTACTATTTCTATGTTGGTGATACAGAAGTTACTTGGACAGTAACAGACGAAGCCGGTAATGATGCAACTTACGTTCAGACCATTACCGTTGTTGATGCTAGTGCGCCCTCCATTTCTTGCAATTCAAGTGTTACTGTTGAAGCGAATGATCCATCAGGAACCTTCTATATTGGAACTCAAAACGAGTTTAACCCTACTATGTGGGAGCATTGTTCAAATCCAACAACCTATACTCACGATTATGCAAGTGCATCTAGCAATACTACTTTGGCAGGCGAAAGCTTCCCAACAGGAACAACAACAATAACATGGACTGCAACCGATTCTGAAGGGAATACCAACACTTGTACTTTCAATATTACTGTTGTGGCAACATCAAATCCACATATTTCATGTAATGGTCCAAAATGGAGAACTGCCGATTCAGGAGTTTGCTATTATACTGTTAGTGGAACGGAGTTTGACGTTTCTTCAACTACTTCGGGAACAACACTAACTCATAATATTGTTGGAGCTCCACTTACAAATTCTCTTGCCGGAGCTGTTTTGCCTGTAGGAACTAATACTATCGTTTGGACAGCAACAAATGGTGCTTACTCATCGGTTTGTACATTTAATGTATATGTTAGTGATAACGAAGATCCTATCGTAGTCTGTCCTGCTGACGTTACAGTTTCGGTTGATGCAGGCTCTTGCTCAACATTACGAGCAAATGTTACGCTTCCAGTCCCTACTGCATCTGATAACTGTACCGGTGTTTCGGAAATTAATTATTCCAATAATGCTCCAACTGTTTTCGAAAAAGGGACAACCGTCGTTAGATGGGCGATTACTGATGATCACGGAAATCTTCAATATTGTTATCAGGATGTAACAGTTGTTGATGATATCGATCCAGAAATTGATTGTCCTGCTACTGAGTACTATCGAGAATTTGATAATCTATATGTTTCTTATTATACTGTTGACGGTTATGAATTTACTCCAGATGCTGATGACAACTGCGAATTAGTATCATATATTAATAGCGAAAATAGCAGCTACTATTTGAACGGCGAAGAGTTATCTATTGGAACAAATACAATAACTTGGACTGCAACAGATGAATCGTCAAATACAACAACTTGTGATGTTATTGTTCACGTGTTCGAATCTTTTGAACCTCAAATTGAATGTGTTGATGATGCAAGCAGAAATACAGCAACCGGAGATTGTGTTTATACTGTTGTAGGTGATGAGCTTGATGCAGAAAATGTTTCAATCGAAGAACATCCAACATTCGCACTTACTCACGACTATGCTGGTGCTCCGTTAAATACTACTTTAGATGGTGCTGAGTTTGATCAAGGAACCTACACTATTACTTGGACTGGAACACAAACTATAAATGGAACATTATATACTTCTACTTGTAGCTTTGAATTAACAATCGAGGATAACCAGTCGCCTGTAATTACAACAGCACCTTCTGCATTAAATTTTAATGTTGATGCCGGATTATGCACCAAATATTATGAATTGCCAACTATTTCGGCTACTGATAATTGCCCGGGATTAGCTATTACTAATAATGCTCCAGATGGATATTTATTCCCACGCGGAACAACAATTGTTAGATGGTATGTTACAGATGTTGACGGAAATGTTGTTACTGCCGATCAAACAGTAACTGTAACAGATAACGAAGCTCCAGTAATTAGTGATTGCCCTGCGGATCCAACAGCGGTTTTAGCTTCGGCTTCGGCTTGTAAAGCAAATGTGTCGTGGACAGCACCTACTGCAACCGACGCTTGCTCAGGATTAGCTAGTTTTACAAGCAATCATCAACCCGGAGCTTTGTTTAGTATTGGTACAACTACTGTAACTTACACAGCAACTGATTTTGCAGGAAATGTTTCAACTTGTAGTTTCGATGTAACTGTTATTGATGAAGATCCGGAAATTACATGTGTTTCAAATCAAACAAGAACAACAGATCCTGGTGAATGCTCATATCAAGTTATGGGTAATGAATTTGACCCAACTGCTTTTTCCGATAATTGTGCTGTTCAGTCTGTTTCATACAGTTTCTTTGATGGATCAAATACAATCACAGGTACAAATTCACTTTCTGGAATAGTAATTCCAAAAGGGGCTTATCCGGGACAAACAACCATAACTTGGACAATTACAGATAATAATGCACGTACCGAAACTTGTAGCTTTGTTCTAACCGTTCAGGACGACGAGCCTCCAGTAATTAAAGTTCCCGGCGATCAAATTCGTTCTACTGATTCTGGTGAAAACTACTACACAACAATTGGTGATGAATTTGATATTATTGAATTCGATGATAATTGCGGTATTGTTACCTACTACGTAAATGGCTCTGAAGTTCCCGGTGGAACTCTCGAGGGCGAACAATACGCAGTTGGAGAACACACAATTTCGTGGATGGTAGAGGATGAAGAAGGAAATCAAACAACAGCAGCTTTTACTTTGATTGTTGAAGATAATGAAGCTCCAACTTTATTAACTGCTGAAACTGGAACAAATGTTCCTAATGATAATGGCGATTGTGGAGCAATTGTTAATTATATCGAGCCTGTTTTTGAGGATAATGTTACAATAACCGAGAATCTTACTATTACTGTTGTTACTGATTTACAGGAAACAGGTGATTATTTTGACCTTGGAACAACATCAGTACTTTATATAGTTGAAGATGAAAACGGAAATATCTACAATTACTATTTCGATGTTACAGTTTACGACGATGAAGATCCAACAATAACTTGTCCTGCTGGTTCGCCATTTAGCCGCGAAACAGATGATGGTTTTGATACTTATACAGCTATCTTAACAGAATTCGATCCTACAGCTTACGGTGACAACTGTTCGGCAACAATAATTAACGATTATAACGGACTTTCTAGTCTTGCCGGTGCTGAGTTTCCAATGGGAACAACAACTGTAATTTGGACGGTTACAGATGAAAACTCTAACTCTGTTACTTGCTCAATAAATGTTGTTGTGGACGATATAATAGAACCAGAGATATCTTCATGCCCTGATGCAACTATCTCTGCTGATGCTGATGCCGGATATTGCTATTTTACTGTAAATACTTCTGAATACGACCCAACGGGGTTTAGCGATAACGATGTTTTGGACAGATTAACTTACTCATTAAATGGTGGAGCAGAAGTTGGTACTGATCTTACTACAAGTCTTGTAGGATTACAAATTCCTGTTGGAACCACCTCTAATCCAACCTCAACAGTGGTGTGGAAACTGTATGATGCCAGCGATAACTGGATCTCATGCTCTAGTGTATTTACGATATCTGACACTCAGGATCCTGTAGTGGTATGTCCTGGAAATAAAACCAGAAGTACTGATGCAAATCAAGTTTATTATACTGTAATCGGTGCCGATAATCTTGATCCGACTATAAGCGATAATTGTGATGTTGAACTATTGACATACTCTGTTAATGGGGGAGCAGCTGTTGGTACAGATGAAAATACTTCAATTGTTGGTTATCAGCTACCAATCGGAACAAATACAATTGTTTGGGAACTTACTGATATTCACGGAAACTCATCAAATTGTAGCTTTACTGTTACAGTTGCTGATAACGAAGCTCCAACAGTAACATGCAATAATATCACAGTAGAACTTGCTTCAAATGGTTCTTATACTTTAGATGCTGCCGACATCAGCGATATAGGAGCAGGGTCTTATGATGCATCAGGTATCGATGAAATGACTGTTACTCCTTCAACATTCTCATGCGTTAATGTTGGTGCAAATACAGTTACTCTTTACGTTACAGACATCTACGACAATCTTGCTACTTGTACTGCTAATGTTACAGTTCAGGATAATATTGATCCTGTTGCAATTTGTAAAAATGTAACAGTACAATTAGACGCATTTGGTCAGGCTGTAATTACTGCATCTCAAATTAATAATGCATCAACTGATAACTGCGGAATTGCTTCGATTTCTGCTAGTCAAACAAGTTTCGATTGTACCGATGTTGGTGTTAATGAAGTTACTTTAACAGTTACTGATGTTAATGGAAATTCTGCAACCTGCACTGCAAATGTTACAGTACAGGATATTTACGAACCGGTTGCAGTTTGTCAAAATATCGTTCGCTACCTCGATGCAACCGGAAATATAAGCATTGCAGGTGTCGAAATTAGCAATGGCTCTTACGATAACTGTAGTAGTAATCTAATTTATTCTGCTAGCCAAACTGACTTTGATTGCTCTGATGTTGGAACAAACTCTGTTGTATTAACTGTTACTGATGCCGGTGGAAACTCAGATGTATGTAATGCTACTGTTAGTATTTTAGATAATCTCGACCCGATTGTAGTTTGTCAGGATATTACTATAAATCTTGATGTTGACGGAAATGCAACAATAACAGTTGACGATATTGATAATGGTTCATCAGATAATTGCGGAATCGCAACACGTACTTTAAGTAAGTCAAGTTTTACTTGTAGTGATGTTGGCGAAAATACTGTTACATTGATAGTTACAGATGATAATGGTAATTCAGAAACATGTACTGCAACTGTAACTGTGGTTGATATTCCTGCAACTGCAACTTGTCAAGATATTACAATTCAGCTTGACTCTGACGGTAATGCAACAATAGCAGCTGCTGATATTGATAATGGTTCTTCGGATGCTTGCGGAGCAGTTTCATTATCAATCGACAAATCAAGTTTTGATTGCACAAATGTGGGCTCAAACCCGGCAACAAATACTGTAACTCTTACAGTAACTGACGTAAATAGCAATACATCAACATGTACAGCTCTTGTAACTGTTCAGGATGTTACAAATCCAACTGTAGTTTGTCAGAATCTAACCGTAAATCTTGACGCAACAGGAAATGTCTCTATAACACCTGCTCAAGTTGATAATGGATCGTCTGATGCGTGCGGAATTCAGTCATTAGCTCTGGATAAAACTGCATTTGATTGCGACGATTTGGGTGATAATACGGTAACGCTAACTGTTACAGATGTTAATGGAAATTCAGCTACTTGCAATGCAACAATTACGGTAAATGACATTATCGACCCTGTTGCAGTTGGTCAGGATATTACAGTTAATCTAAATGCTTCTGGCACAGTAACTATAACAGGCTTGAACATTGATAATGGTTCTTCTGATAATTGCAGCATTGCATCTTATGTTGCAAATCCAGCAACATTTGACTGTGGCGATGTGGGAGCAAATACTGTAACTCTCACTGTTACTGATCCTGCTGGAAATACAGACCAAACAACTGTAACAGTTACTGTTGAGGATAATGTTAATCCTACAGCAGTTTGTAAAAATATCACATTAAATCTTGATGTTACTGGAAATGCAAGTATCACTGCAAGTAGTATAAACAATAACTCTAGCGATGCTTGTGGAATTCAAACCATGACGGCCAGTAAAACCGCATTTACTTGTTCCGATTTGGGACCAAATAGTGTAACTCTCACTGTAACAGATGTTAATGGAAACTCTTCGCAATGCACATCTACCGTTACAGTTGTTGATGTTACCGATCCTGTAATTACATGTACTGTCAGTGGAACACAGAATGTAACTACCGATTCTGATGTTTGTACCTATACTCATCCTGATAACTCGTGGAATCCTTCTGCAACAGATGAATGTACAACAATTGCATCTTTAACTTATACTTTGTCAGGTGCAACAACTTCGGTTACAGCTCCAAATACAACTTTAAATGGACAGGTGTTTAACAAAGGAACTACAGTTGTTACTTGGACTGCTTTTGATGGCTCTGGAAATAGCTCAACTTGCTCGTTCAGTGTTTCTTTAACCGATGACCAAAATCCAAATGCAATCTGCCAGAATGCAACTGTTTATGTTGATATAAATGGTGATGTTACAGTAAATCCATCTGATATAAATAATGCTTCTAATGATAACTGTACCGTCATCACTTTGTTAATCTCAAAAGCATCTAGTGCTACTGCCTGGTTGCCAAGTTTGGATTATGATTGTTCAGAGCTTGGAAGCACTGGGATAAATCTTCAGGTTAGAGACGATGCCGGAAATATTTCTACTTGCTCATCTACATTAACAGTTCTTGATAATATAGCACCAACACATGCCGACTTGTCCGACAGAATTGTAACCACAAACAACAACGTTTGTACTTATACTCATGGAGCTGATACTTGGAATGTTTATGATAATTGCGATTCTAATCCTACAAAAACTTACACTTTAAGTGGTGCAACGACTGTTGTAACTTCACCTAATACAAGTCTTAACGGACAAGTGTTTGAACAGGGAACAACAACAGTAACATGGACAGCACAAGATGCAAGTGGAAACTCTACAACTACCGAATTCGACGTAATTGTTAACGATGAACAAGATCCTACAATAACTTGTCCTGCTGATTTGGAATACAACGTGCTATCAGTTGGAGCCACCAATCGTTTGGTTGAGAGTATTGCAGATCCGGTTTATGACGATAATTGCTCTGTAACAAATGTAACTTGGGTAATGACAGGAGCAACAATTGCATCAAATAGTAATTCTGGATTTAATCATGTAAACTCTTACACATTTAATGTTGGAACAACAACTCTAACTTATACTGCCTACGATGCAGCGGGAAATACCGAAACCTGCTCATTTGATGTTGTGATCAACGCACTTGATGGTGCAATTGCAGCCAGCGAGACAGATTTGATTACTTCTGAGCCAAACATTACAGATAACTTTACAGTTACACTTGGTTCGGCTCCAACAGGTACAGTTGTTATTGATGTTACATCAAGTGATTTAACCGAAGCTACTGTTTCTCCAGCAACACTAACATTTAATGCATCGAATTGGAGTACACCTCAAACTGTTACTGTTACAGGTGTTAATGATGATGTTGATGATGATGATCAAAACTATACTGTAACACTATCAATAAATACTACAGGAACCCAATTAAGCTCCGGTTATTATTATGCAAGCAGCACGATTCTTAACGCTGTTAACCATGATGATGATGATGCAGGATATATCGTGTCAACGATCAGTGGAAATACAAGTGAAAATCTTACTGCTCACACATTTACAGTTAGATTAGAAACCGAACCTGTGGCTGATGTCGAGATTTCGCTTTCAAGCTCCGATTTAACCGAAGGGGATGTAACAAGCTCTGCAACACTTACTTTTACCTCAGCAAACTGGAATACGAATCAAACTGTTACCGTTACAGGTATTGATGACTTTATTGTTGATGGTGATGTTACATATTACATAAATCTTTCAAACGCAAGCTCAACCGATCCAAAATATGATGGATTATTTGCCGAAAGTGTAACTGTAATAAACGAAGATAACGATGCAGCCGGATTTACAGTAACTCCATCATCAGGTTTAGAAACAACCGAAGGCGGATCAACTGCAACATTTACAGTCGTTCTAAATAGTAAACCTGCTACTGACTTAACAGATTATCAAGTTGTAATAGATGTAAGCAGCTCCGATTTAACAGAAGGTACAGTTTCGCCAGCAAGTCTTACGTTTACTGCTGCAAACTGGAATGTAGAACAGACAGTTACTGTAACAGGTGTTGATGATATTATTGTGGATGGCGATATTCCTTATACTGTTGTTCTTGCATTAAATGCTGGTTCAACAACCGATCCGGTTTATGTTGCACCTCTTGACCCACAAGATGTTTCTGTAACAAATCTTGATGACGATCAGGCAGTAGTCAGCATCAATTCAGTTTCGGTTCTGGAAGGAAACTCGGGAACAACTCCACTCACTTTTACTTTAACTCATACTGGAGAAGAGGTTCCTGCCGGTTACTCTGTTTCTTACTATTCACAAAATGTAAATGCAACTACACCTAGCGATTATACTCCTGTCGGTGGTAGCGTTAGCTTTACTGGTAGTATTGGCGAAACAAAAACTATTACTGTAAATATTAACGGCGACGAAATGGTTGAGCCTAACGAAACATTCCGTCTTGTTCTTAGCTTTGTTAATGCTCCAGGATTAGACGTAATTCGCGATGCTGCAAATTATATCGGAACTGGTACAATTACTAATGACGATAATGCAACTTTCGCAATAAACGATGTAAGTATTATCGAAGGAAATACTGGAACTCAAACTCTTACATTTACTGTTACTTTAAGTCAGGATGTTGAGTGTTACAATCCTATTACATTTGATTACACAACTGTTGATGGCTCTGCAACTACAGCAGATGGCGATTATGTTGCAAAGTCAGGATCACTTAGTTTTTCAGGTACCGCTGGGGAAACTAAAACTACTGGAATAACTATAAACGGTGATACTAAAGTTGAGATGACCGAATACTTTGATGTTGAATTAAGCAATATTCAGTGTGTTGGCTTGCCTGCTCCAATTTTATCACAAATAACTTTTGCGGACGATTCGGGTAGAGGCA
The DNA here is from genome assembly GCA_016937855.1 of Bacteroidales bacterium. Taxonomy (GTDB): domain Bacteria; phylum Bacteroidota; class Bacteroidia; order Bacteroidales; family ML635J-15; genus Bact-19. The sequence goes on from JAFGVU010000095.1 coordinate 22,146, forward strand.
CAATAACCAATGATGATGCTGCGGCAATTAGTATTACTGACGTAACTGCAAACGAAACTCATTCGGGTACCACCGATTTCGATTTCACTATAACTATGTCGTATCCTTCTGATGCTGTTGTAACAGTTGACTATGCAACTAATGATGCTACTGCTCTTCTCGCTGATAATGATTACAATCAATTGAGCACTACAACTTTAAGTTTTGCTGCCGGTGAAACTAGTAAAGTGCTGAGTGTTCAGGTAGTTGGCGATGAAACTGTTGAGCTTAACGAAACATTTGAACTTAATCTTTCAAATCTTGTGAACAATGGTAGAAATATCTCAGTAACTGATGCTCAGGGAATTGGAACCATTGTAAACGACGATTCAGCAAATATCACCATAAACGATGTTTCCATTACTGAAGGCGACGCAGGGACAAGCACATTGACCTTTACTGTTACTCACAATGGCAATTCGCTTGATGTACCTTTTAGTGTTGACTATACTAGTTCAAATGGAACTGCAAGTGTTGCTGATGGAGATTATGATGCAGTAAGCGGAACACTAAATTTCAGCGGAACTACTGCAGAAACACAGACAATTGAAGTTACAATCAATGGAGATACAAAAGTTGAGCTTGACGAATCATTTGCAATCACTCTCAGCAATCTTCAGGCTTCATCTCACAACATCTCAATTGCTGATGCAACAGGTATAGGAACAATCACAAACGACGATTCTGCTGTAATTACAATTGACGATATCACTCATAATGAGGGTGATGCCGGAACAGTTGAATATGAATTTACGATTACAATGTCGGATGTTTCTGATGCTAATGTCGTTCTAAATTACGCTAGTGCAAATGCTACTGCAACTACTGCTGATTCGGACTACTCAGCAGTTTCCGGTACTCACACATTTACTCCCGGACAAACAACTAAAACTGTTTCGGTACTAGTAAACGGTGATACAAAAGTGGAATTAGACGAAACATTCACTGTTAACTTGAGTGGCTTAAGTACAAACGGTCGCGACATTACAATTACTGATAATTCAGGGCTTGGAACAATAGTGAATGATGATGCAATCGAATTAAATATCAGTAGTGTATCGCAAAATGAAACAAATTCCGGTCAGACTGTATTCACATTCGATGTAACCATGAGCACAACTTCTGATGCAAATGTTGTAGTTGATTATGCAACAGCTAACGGAACTGCTCTAGTCGCCGATTCTGATTATGACGCTTCAACAGGTTCGTTAACATTTACCCCTGGTCAAACAGCTTTAACTTTCGATGTACTTGTTAATGGTGATACAAAAGTTGAAATGGACGAAACCTTTACTGCAACAATTACCGAGAATGACTTTAACGGTAGAGATGTATCTATTAACACAGGAACCGGAACTGGAACTATTCTTAATGACGACTCTGCTGTGGTTACTATAACTGATGTTACAGCAAACGAAACACATTCAGGAACTACCGATTTCGATTTTACTATAACAATGTCTTACCCATCGGATGCGGTTGTAACTGTTGATTACGCAACTGCAGATGCAACAGCGTTATTGTCTGATAACGATTACAATCAACTAACAACTACAACTTTAAGTTTTGCTGCCGGTGAAACTAGTAAAGTGGTTACAGTTGAGGTAGTTGGCGATGAAACTGTTGAGCTTGATGAAACATTTGAATTAAATCTTACCAATCTTGTAAACAACGGTAGAAATATCTCGGTAACTGATGCTCAGGGAATTGGAACAATTGTAAACGATGATTCGGCAAATATCACTATAAACGATGTTTCCATTACTGAAGGCGACGCAGGAACAAGCACATTGACCTTTACTGTTACTCACAACGGAAATTCTCTCGATGTGCCATTTACTGTTGATTATGCAAGCTCTGATTTTACAGCAATTGATGCTGACGGAGATTATGATGCTGTATCAGGCACACTTAATTTTAGTGGAACTACAGGTCAAACTAAAACTATCGCTGTTACAATCAATGGAGATGCAAAAGTCGAGCTAGATGAAACATTTAACATCACTTTAAGCAATTTACAAGCATCTGCACACAATATTTCTATTGCTGATGCAACAGGAGTTGGAACAATTACTAACGACGATTCGGCTGTAATTACAATTGACGATGTTGAATTTGACGAAGGTGATGCAGGAACTGTAGAGTATGTATTTACAATTACAATGTCGGATGTTTCTGATGCAAATGTTGTTCTCGATTACGCTAGTGTTGAGGGTACTGCTACAATTGCTGATAATGACTACACAGCTGTTTCAGGAACTCATACATTTACACCTGGTCAAACCAGTAAAACTGTTTCAGTATTTGTAAATGGCGATACTCAGGTAGAACCCGATGAAGCTTACACAATTTTACTATCTGCCCTAAATAACAATGGCAGAGATATTACAATTACTGATAATACAGGGCTAGGTACAATTACAAACGACGACTCTGCTGATGTTAATGTTACTTCTATTAGTCAGGTCGAAACACATTCTGGTCAAACAGGATTTGTGTTTACCGTTAGCTTAACCGATCCTTCGGCAGCAACTACAACTGTGGATTTTGCAACTTCTGACGTTACAGCAACTGTCGCTGATGGAGATTACGATGCAAATTCCGGAACATTAACCTTTAATCCTGGTGTTGTTGAGCAATCATTTACTGTACTGGTTAACGGTGATACCAAGGTAGAGCTTGACGAGACCTTTACCGTTACTTTAACTAATCTATTCCAAAATGGACTTGAGGTTTATATGGGAACACCTACTGGTACAGGTACTATTGAAAATGATGATTCAGCTGTAATTACTGTTGCAGATGTTACTCTAAACGAAGGTAATTCCGGAACAACTGATTTCGACTTTGTGATTACAATGTCTTATCCTTCGGATGCTGCTGTAAGCGTTGATTATGCAACAGCTGATGTTTCAGCAATAGATGCAAGTGATTATACTGCAATTTCAAATTCTGTTACATTTGCTGCAGGCGAAACAAGTAAAACAATTACCGTAAGTGTTCTAACTGATCTAATTGCCGAACCTGACGAAACATTTACTTTCACTTTAAGCAATCTTGTTAATAATGGTCGTGTAATCAGTATAACTGACGATCAGGCAATTGGTACAATCTGGAACGATGATGCTCCAACGGCTAATGCTGGTATTGATGCTTCAATTTGCCAAAATGGTACATATTCATTAGCCGATGCTACAGTTCACAACAACGACGGATTATTATGGGAGACCAGTGGTGATGGTACATTTACCAGTACTTCTATTGTTAATCCTATTTACACTCCCGGAACTGCTGATATTGCTGCGGGTACAGTTACTTTGACTCTCACTGCTTACGGAATGGGTGTAAATATTTCGAATGCAGTCGATCAGATGGAATTAACCGTAGAATGGGTTAGATGGACAGGCGTTGAGGATACTGATTGGCACAATACTAATAACTGGTGTGCTACTATTCCAACTTATATCGATCAGGTATTTATCCCAGCCTCAGCTCCACATCAGCCAATAATTGAAAATGGAGATGCTGCTGTTGGAGAGATTGTTCTTGAAGTAGGAGCAAGTCTTGGATTTACAAACGATCGCACCCTATCAGTATATCGCGAATTTATTAATAACGGAACAATCAATGCTGGTAGTGGAGACGAAACTATAGTTTTCATGGGAGCTACAACTCAATTTACATCAGGAGGCTCTGTGTTGAATAATATTTCGGTAAATTCTGCAGCAAACCTTACTGTAAACGACGATCTTAACATCGCTGGCGATATTGATATCGACGGTGGATTTAATCCAAATGCTTTAACTGTATCGCTTGTAGGTACAACTTCTCAAACTGTTAATTCAGGATCTAGCGCATTCAATAATCTTATCGTTAATAACACATCTGCACTAAATAATGCAATACAACTAAGTGGTGATGTTGCAATTGGCGGAAATCTAACATTAACACAAGGTATTATTAACACAGGATCATTTACCGTAATAATGAATGATGGTTCTTCAAGTAACGAAGGTTCGGTAAATGCATTTGTTGATGGAAATATATCTAAAATCGGTTCTACTGCTTATGTATTCCCAACCGGTGAAGTTAGACTAAGAGATATTGGCGACGGTGAACAAACTTATGTAATACATGCTCCGTTTGGAATGACTCCTGCCGAAAGTACTACTGTTAGTGTAAATTACAATTACACAAGCGATGGAATGCCACAATGGTGGTATCACGTTTGGACTCATCAGTTCCCACTTAACCACACCAGCGACAGAGAGCATTGGATAGTTAGCTCAAATGCCGACTTAAATAATGTTACTTTGTACTGGCGCAACAACGACATTGCTACAGGTACTGCTTGTCCTCATTCTTTCTGCGACGACAATTTGATCCTCGATGCAATGACAATAGCATATTGGGATGGTATTTGGAAAGATGCAAACGCTAGTGCTGCTACTGCAACAGCATCTGATGTGTACGATTCTGGAAGTATGACTGCTATTGGAACTATTCCATTCGATGGAGCAAAAGGCCAAACATTTATCTCTTTCGCATCTAAGGATAAAGATGCTACACTGCCAGTAGAGTTAATTAAATTTGAGGCAGAGTGTAATAATCCTGAGGTTGTCTTGCAATGGTCTTGTGCTTCTGAAGACAATAACGATTTCTTTACAATAGAGAGATCAAGTGACAACAAAAATTTCAAAGAAATTGCTGTTGTTGACGCAGAAGGATTCTCAAGTACAAGAACAGACTATAGTTATGTTGATGAAAAGTCGGTTAATGAAACTTGGTACTATCGCTTGTCTCAAACCGATATTGATGGTAAACAAACCCAAATTGGACTTATATCTGTAGATTGTTACGAACTATCTGCTGATATTACAACTGTAGAAGTTTATCCTAATCCATTTAAAGACGGAGTAGAGGTAATGATAAATAGTGATGCTGAAGGCAAGCTTATATTTGAAATTCTTGACGATAGAGGTAGAACAATTATGATTGAAGAGAACTATAAGTCTTCTGACCAAAATGTTTTCAGACTAAATGCTGATAATTTAAAGCCTGCAATGTATTATCTAAGAGTAAAATTTAATAACGATATCTATAACTTTAAGCTAATCAGACAATAGTCCATGATTCTCTGTTAGCGAGGGAGCTGTCTTATGATGGCTCCCTTTTTTTTATTTATTTGTAAACCGCCCGTTTAATTCGGACTTCAATTCTTTATTATATTAAAGTTTATAACCCTCTCACAGTCATTCCATTACAGAGCTTGTGGCGTTTATATAGATATCCTGATGTCGAATGAAGGAGTTGTCGATAATTTGTTTTTTTATAACAGTGCAAATATGTATTTTTGCAGCTTTTTAATTGAAATGAATCTCTTTAGAACATACTTTGCAGGATACTCAAAGCCCGGAGGCATTAAAGAGCTGTTAATAATAGCATTGCCAATGGTAATTTCGACAGCTTGCGATGGTTTGATGACTTTTACCGACCGTTTTTTTATGGCAAAATTGGGACCCGAACAAATGAATGCTGTTATGGGAGGTGGTGTTGGGTTTCAAGTCCTTACATTTTTCTTTATAGGATTGCTCGGTTACTCTACAGCACTTGTAGCGCAATATTTTGGGGCAGGAGAAAAACAAAATGCTTCTAAAACCGCCTTTCAAGCAATTCTGATTTCCTTATTAGCATGGCCACTTATAATACTTCTAAAACCATTGGCTTTTGATTTTTTTCATTTTGTTAAAATACCTGCAAATCAACTTGTTTATCAAAAGGAGTATTTAAGTGTATTATTATTGGGTGGTGTTTTTGCATTTATTCGCCATAGTTTTAGTTGCTATTTCTCAGGTATAGGTAAAACCTCAATCGTAATGAAGGCTACTATTGTGGCAATGATTATAAATATTGTTCTTGATTATATATTGATTTTTGGCAAGTTGGGTTTTGAACCACTTGGAATAAAAGGAGCTGCAATCGCAAGTATTTCAGGGTCATTTGGGGCTGTAGTTATGCTATTGTTTGCTTATCTCGGAAAAACAAACCGTCTTGCTTTTCAGGTTATGGACTCTTTTAAACTGGATTTTAAAATTATCAAAAGATTATTACATTTTGGCTATCCGGCAGGAGTAGAACTATTTTTGAATTTTCTCGCATTTTTCGTAATTATATCACTTTTTCATTCAAGAGGGCACGAAGCTGCAACTGCATCAACTATTATGTTTAACTGGGATTTGGTGTCGTTTATACCTCTGTTGGGCATCGAAATTGCCGTAACTAGTTTGGTTGGAAGATATATTGGTGCTCAAAGACCACAGGTAGCTCATCGTGCTGCAATTTCAGCCGTTAAATCTGGGATTTTTTACTCTTTTATTATTTTAATATTATTTGTGTTTATCCCGGAAACGCTTGTTATGGTTTTTAAACCTAATGAAATGACTGATGTGTTTCTAAATTCTGTTCCAATAGCTGTTAATATGATTAGAATTGCAGCTTTTTATGTGCTTGCCGAAGCAATTATGGTTGCTTTGGTTGGAGCACTAAGAGGAGCAGGAGATACGCATTTTACTATGATTATTTCTGTCGCTGCTCACTGGATACTTATACCGGTATTATATCTTTCGCTAAAGATTTTGAATTTGTCGATTGAAATCAGTTGGTCTATTCTGGTAGTCTTTTATCTCTTGTTTGGATTTGTTCTTTATCTGAGATTTAAAAGTGGAAAGTGGAAAAAGATAAATGTTATTGGGTAAAAATATTTCAAAAAAAAAATGATAATACTGTTAGTTCGTATTAAACTTTGTGTTATTTTTGGGTGAAATTTAATTCAATTTTTTATGCAAAGATATTTTGTTATTTTAATTTTAGCATTGAGTATTATTAAGTGTTCTGTCTCTTTTGCTCAAGTAGACACAAAAACTATGATCCCACAATTAGATAGCATGGTTTTGGTAAAATGGAATTATTCCGAAAGTGTAATGGAAAACTATCAAAGATATAGTTTTGAGTATGACGAAAACCAAGTAAATGCTGCTATGTCATTTGCAACTTGGAATGAAACTGATGATGATTGGCTCGGGAACTTCCGTTATGAGTATCAATTCGATGAGTTTGGTCGAAAAATTGAAGTAATAACATTGCTTTGGAGTGAAACTGAGTCAAGCTACTTAAATGATTCTAAAACAACATATTCATACGACTCAAATGGCTGGATATTGATGCAAGAAGATTACGCTTGGCACGAATCTTCACAAATCTTCTATAAATACTATTGGCATACTTATGTTTATGACACTGAAGGACGTATGACTGATTATACATTTTATTCATACGACAGTGAAACAGGTGCGTTTGATGCTAGTGGCCGCGAAGTTCGTGAATATGATAGTAATGGAAATTTAACACTAATTCAGTATATGGAATGGAGTGTGGGCGAAGGCGATTGGGTCAATGAATATAAGTATGAATATGAATACAATTCTAATGATGATAACACATTACAAACATATTTTACATGGTATTCAATTGGTTCTGAATGGCATCCGGAGTATAGATTTATTTCAGATTATAATGTAAATAATGATATTGTCCTTTACAAAAGGCAAGATTACGACTGGTTGTCATCTACATGGTATGATGACTATAAAATTGATTATGTATATAATGCAACATCTCAACTTCTCGAAGAGTCAATTAATCAGATTTGGGATGCAGTAGGCTCTGTCTGGAATAATTCCTCTAAGAAAGATTATACCTTTGATGAGAATGGATACAAGATTTTAGAAATAACTTATAATTGGAACTCAGGATTGGGCGCATGGGAGAACTCCTCGAAAAAAGTGCAGGATTGGGATGATGATGGCAATAAAATTCTGGACGAGTTATACACATGGAATTCTTCAAGTACAGCATGGGAAGGAGACTATAAGTCTGAATTTGAATACGACAATCAATTTCGGGTGGTTTCCAGAATAGATTATCAGTGGGATACAGAAACTTCAGATTGGGTTTATTATCGAAATACAATTAACGGGTTTGATGTATTTAATAACATGATTTTAATGTCTGATAACTTTTGGGATGAGGCTATTGAGGATTGGTATGAGAATACACGATACGATTACGATTACAATACAGATTATCCTAGAGAGAGTTTTATAGTCCCTGATTATTATTCAGGTGGTATTCTTATGGACTATATGCTAATGCAGAAAGATATTTGTCGAAAAACATCGGGTACATTTACTCTTGATGAGGTTAATAATTTCTATTATTCCGGACTTACAAGTAATATTAGTCATAATGATTTAATTGTTGATGCCTTGGTGTGTTTTCCAAATCCGTTAACTGACTATTTAAATGTGATAGTTGACGATTTTCAGCATCTAACAATCTTTGATGCAAATGGAAAAGTCGTTTTAGTCTCAAATAAAGACTTAGTTGATGTCTCAGTCTTGGCATCAGGAATTTATATGGTCAAAGTTTCAACAAAACAAAAGGTGTTTACTCAGAAAATAGTGAAGTAGAGCGTTTAGATGATTTTGGTATAGTTGACAAATAATATTATCTAAGTTTTTTCGTTCAATACAAAATCTAAATCTTATTGTTATGAGACAACTTATTCTTTTTTTCGTGTTTGGTGTTTTGTGTTTGGGCAATCTCTTTTCTGCTAAACCAATAATACCTCCTGGAACAGTAAAGATTAATGATTCTCTTTTTGTAGATAGAACAGAAATTTGCAATGTCGATTATCGTGAGTTTCTCTATTGGACAAAACAAAAGTTTGGTGTTGAGTCTATCGAATATACTTCAATCATTCCGGATTCTTCTGTTTGGAGCGATGCAACTGCTTATACTGAGCCGTATGCCCAATTGTATTTCAGACATCCTGCCTATTCAAACTACCCATTGGTAGGGGTAACATACGAACAGGCGCTTAAGTATTGCGAATGGAGAACAGATCGGGTAAACGAAATGTTGTTTGTCAGAATAAATAAGCTTAATATTGATACCTTAAAAACAGCAATTGAAATTCCGGTATATGTGAAATATAGATTACCAACCAAATCTGAATGGGAGTCAATTGCGGCATTACCATTTTCAAAAAAAACGATAAAAAAGTTCAGCAAGAAAAAAATGCAGGGAATTATCAGATATAATCTGATTTACGGAAAAGGAGATGCCGATGTGCTTTCAGATATGTCCGATATTACGGCAACTGTTGAATCCTACTGGCCAAACGAACTAGGCGTATATAATATAATTGGTAATGTTGCCGAAATGACTTCTCAAAAAGGACTTGCAAAAGGAGGTAGCTGGAAACATACCCAAGAAGAAGTCGCTATAGATGTAGACTTTGAATACGATAGTCCTCAAAATTGGCTGGGCTTTCGATGTGTTTGTGATGTGTTGGTAAAACTATAGCATAGTTTCTCATTTTTTTACGTTATTGTTTATTCGCTACGCGAAAACAGTAAAAAGCGGCTTTTAGCTTTTTACTAATGTTAATGCCCTACGGGCAAACCTTTGTTCTTAGTGATTTTTTTTAGTCCGTAGGACTTCAACATTAGTAAAAAAAGGGCTCTTCTTTTTTTTACTTTGTCCATAGGACATAAACATTGTCTGGCAATCAGCAAAAACCAAACATGCTTTTTACTATTGTTAATTCCACTTCGACAAGGCTCACTTCGATGATTCGACAAGCTCACCAACCTTAC
>JAFGVU010000096.1 GCA_016937855.1 Bacteroidales bacterium
ATGATTGTGAAACTAGATCCAAAACAAGGGATATTAAATTTCTCAGATAGAATAAAGTTGGATATTGAAAAGCCACTATATTTTAGGCGCGAAAAAGTTAGTTCTGGAAATATTTTTAAATTAGCTATTGATACTGGGCATTATATATTTTCTGCTATCCAAATAAATAAAAATGAGTATAATCTAACATACGAAAATGCTATATCATTTAAAGCAAAATTAATGACAAATGATGGCGATGATGGTAAATTTTATCAGATTGTGGGTAATGTAAGTGATATAGCTGATAAATCGCCATTCTCTTATAAAAATGTTCAAATCAACGGCGTTGGGGAATATGGTTCTTTGAGGCCTGCCCAGATTGGGGCGATTTATTCTTTATTGGCTCATTGGTCCCTAACCAATGATGTTGCCACTATTGTTTTACCAACTGGTACTGGCAAAACAGAAACTATGCTAGTTGCAACATTGGCTGATAACGCAAAAAGAACACTTGTAGTGGTTCCATCAATTGAATTAAGGAACCAAATATCAGAAAAGTTTTCAAACTGGGGTATTTTACGCCAGTTAGGAGTAATCCCACATGGGCTGTCAAACCCAACTGTTCTTGTTATAAATACAACATTATCCAATAATAAAGATATAGAAAACATCAAATCTGCAGATGTTGTCATATCTACACCCGCATTGATTGCAAGATCAAGCGACGAGATTAAGGAGGCCTTAAAAGATTTATTTTCTCATGTATATTTTGATGAAGCGCATCATATAATAGCATCCGAGTGGAATGCAATAAAAGCATTGTTTAAGGGTTCAAAAATCGTGCAATTTACAGCAACCCCGTATCGTAATGATCGACAGCCGATAGAAGGAAAAATTGTATATAATTATCCTATGTCGAAAGCTTTAGATGATGGGTGTTTTTCTAGAATATCTCTTATTTCTGTTGATGAAAAACATCCAGGTAAAAAAGATAAAGCTATCGCTGATGCGGCTATACAAAAATTATATGATGACAGAGCAAAAGGTTGGAAACGCCATAAAGTTATGGTTCGCACAGAAACTAGAGAGCACGCAGAACAGTTATGTGCAAAATATAAAGAATGGTTCCCAAATGAAAGTGTAGTTATGGTTCACTCTGGAACCAAAGGAAAAACGCAAATAATCAAACAAATAAAAGATGGTGAGTATAGCATTGTTGTTTGTGTTGATATGCTGAAAGAAGGATTTGATTATCCAGACTTTAAGATTGCCGCAGTTCATAGCCTTCACAAATCCTTATCTGTTTTATTACAATTCATAGGTAGATTTACTCGTACACAACAAGGCTTGGGAGATGCTTCGTTTATTGTCAATCACGCGGATGAGGATATGTCTACAGAATTGGAAAATTTATTTCAAGAAGGCACAGGTTGGGAAAAACTTATAAGCGATATAGCGGATGCTAAAAAACTTGAAGCGGAATCTCTTTTGGCGTTTTTACAGGGATGTAAGCCTTATTCTGGATTTGACTCGCCTGATATAGATTTGAATCCAAAATTGGTGTACCCCGCATTGAGTTTTGTCTGTTTTCGCACTAACTCGGTTGATTGGAGTAAATTTAATATAACATTTGATTTGAAAAAATACTCTTTATCGCAGCCGTTTATAAACACGGACGAGAATGTCTTTTATTTTACAACCCAGAAAAGAGAAAAAGTAAAATGGGTTAAAAATAATAAGATGCGCGACCAGAAATGGGACTTGGTCGCTATGTATCATGATAAAGACACAAAGCTCTTGTATGTGTGTTATACCGAAAAGCGTCTTGATTTAGATATGTTTGTAGCTTCTATAACAAATAATGATGCAGAAATTATTAAAAACGATGATGTATTTAGGTCTTTCCACTCTATAAAACGTCTCAGTATTATTAAGGCGGGGATATTTAAGCCTGCAAATCATCTGCATAGATACTCCAGTTTAATTGGCGCAGATGTGACAACCGAGCTCACAAGGTGGAAAGGTGGAAAAAGGTGCCAAAAATCAGATTTTGTTGGAATAGGTTTTAGAGATGGACAGCCCGTAAGTGTTGGGGCATCCGTAAAGGGAAAAATATGGAGTCCTGCGAGAATCGGAAACTTAAAGGAGTGGAAAAATTGGTGTATTAATACGGGTAACTTGATAACCAATACCACAATAAACTCAAATGAGATTCTTGAAGACTCGGCTTCTAAAAATGAAATAACTGAATTTCCAGAAAATTTGGTCGTTTTGGCTACAGATTGGTCGGAAAACTTATATGATAGGATACATAAACTTACTATTGGTAGAACAACAGAAAAATCTTTGATGTTATCTGAGTGTGAATTGAAAACAGTTTTGTGTAAAGATTCAAAAGCAGAAATTGTTTTAAAGTTGTTTGATGATGAAATAAAATTTTCAATTATTTTGGGCGGGGAACGTGGTTTTGAAGTTCATGGTCTAGATGAGTGCAAAATTATGGTTGATAATCTTGCAAGTAATTCTATTCCATTAAAAAGATTTTTTGAACAAAATCCACCTACAATGTTTTTGTTAAATGGTGCAATGTTATCTGGTTGTATACTTACTAATTATGTGGATTCACCGATAATGCAAATCCCATCGGATAGAATTGATATTTTAGATTGGAATGATGTGGATTATACGACAGAATCACTATATAAAAGTGGCATAAAACGCCAGAATTCAATTCAAGAATATATTATGCAACGTTTTTCTGATCAAGGGGCTGTGGTTGTATTTAATGATGATAATTCTGGGGAGTCTGCAGATGTGATAGCTGTTTTTGTGGACGATGATGTGGTGCGCTTTGAAATGGTTCACTGTAAGTATTCTGCTAATACTGCTGGGGCAAGGTTATCTGATTTATACGAGGTGTCGGGACAGGCAATAGTTTCACTTAGGTATAAGTGGAAACCTGAAGAACTAATAAAGCACATGGAACGTAGAAATGGGACAGGGATTTTAAAAGGATTACGTTTGTTTAAGGGAACAATTACAGATTTATCCGAAATTAAAAAAGCGCTAACATACAAAGATGTGAAATTTGAATTTTCAATTGCACAACCAGGTGTATCAACAATAAAATTATCAGATGATATGAAAAACTTTTTAGGTTCTGTTTATTCTACTGTAGTTGATATGACTGAAACCAAATTAAAATGCTATTTTAATGCGTAAATATTAGCCGTTATAATTATAGATTCTTTTTTGGTTTGATAGCAGCTAGTCGCTTTTTTCCGTATTCGGTTTCAAATAGTGCTTTTTGGCATTCCGAAAATTGATTTAATAATTGGTTGTCTGTAGGTGTTTTTTCTGTAACATCTGTTATCATAATACCATTAATATCAGAATATGTTTTGAAATGTTGCATTAGTTCATTATCTGAACTGTTTTTTGTGTTGATTATAATTCTGATCTCATATCCAGGAAATTTGAAAATTATGGTATGTTTTCCAAGGTATTTTACATGACCACAAAGAGTCGAGTCATCAATGAGTGAAATACCTGTAATTTTTCTGTAAATTAAAGGCAAGAATAGATTTACATCATCCTTTATTTCTCCTTTTAAAATTTTAAGAGCAATATCTTCATATTTTCCCAAATTTGGACCATTAGAACTTACAGAAAACCGCCACACAAGAGAAATAATAAATTTGCGGAACTTGTCATAATCAAAATTATCAGATTTTAGATAGCGAACAATAACAGGACCACCCATAAAACCTTGTGGCTGTAAGTTTGGAATAACATGATTTAGAATTCTATTTGTATAACCATCAAATTTACCCAAAGCGTTATCACATTCTGCACACATTAATGGTTCTTTTATACCATTTTGATGATATGCATCTATTTCAATTCGTTTCTTTTTTGTGTTAACTCCGACCATTCCTCCATTTTTGTTTATTGCACAAAGACACTTAGGAATTATATGAGAATCTATTAATTCCTTTTCTTGACCACAAAACTTGCAGATACCGATAGGCAATTAATATCCTTTTTTTAAATATTAACGCACAATGATTTATAAATCAAATTTAGAAGCTTAATAAAACGTCGTTTAATTTTATGATTTTTTGGTGGGTGATATGGCGGAGGGTTTTGTCATTGGATTTTGCGTCTGCATAAAGTTTGATTATTTTTTGAATCATTTCAATCATATCGCTTTCGTCTAGATGCTTTGGCCGTCCATTAGGGTTACCTGATTGACCTGGCTTGAATTTATTACTCTGCGGTGGCTTCTTGTACATTTTGTGTATCCTTTCCATAGTTTTTTGTATGAGTGCTCTTATGACCAATTAAGTCAAGTTGTTTCCCTGTTTGTTTATAAAAATTCCCTGATACCCAAAATAAATTCCCTGTTAATTTTTTAGGGAATTTGGGATAATTGGCTTTTAGAAGGCTTGGTATGCAAGGGTTGTGGCGATAAGGGCGAGAGCTGGATTCTTAAAATATGGGGTAAAATTGCAAAAATTCCCTGTAAATTCCTATTATTTCTATTCTTGTATGGCGTACACCTAAGAAGTTTACTACACCGCCAGTATCAACCCAACATTGCGTTGGGTTTTCTTTTTACCCCGTGTACCCCGGACTTCTGGGGCTTTTTATTGTACATTTACCA
>JAFGVU010000012.1 GCA_016937855.1 Bacteroidales bacterium
CTGGTTAGTACGCTTATTTCGTGAAACACCTGATTTCTGTGGGATTACCAGCCTCACGACGAAATTCTAATACATAATCAGGGTTAAATAAAAACCTCAGCTCGCAAGATTGTATCGTGTGGGGTAAAAATATTCCAAAACCACATGATGGAATTGTTAGGCAGTAGAGGCATTTCGGTAGCAATGTTGGCTCTTCTTTTATTAATACAAAAATGGTGGAGGCGTGTGTAACTTTGTTTTGCCTGTGCATTTGTTAACCTGACTAAGATTGTTTTCATTTATTGCTTTTTCGAGACATTCAATCTGTTTAAGGGTTTGCTCCTGATAATAAATCAAAAGGTCAACTTTATTGGAAATCATTTCAGTATTTTCATTTAATTTGTCTATATTATACCAAGAAACACACTGTACAACAATGTCAGAGTAAACTTCTCCGACGACTTTCGCTTGAGCAAACCAATCGGAGGGCATTACTTTTCCTTTTGCTCCTGTCATTTGCTTAAAAAACGGTGTGTCTTTAAGATCCTCATATTTAACTAAACCTGCTGCCTCAAATATATTGTTGATAAAGAGTACGGCATCTAAATTGGTTTTTATTTGATTATTATTCCCGTTAAAAATTTCATCATAAAGCCCGGCTGCATCAGTTCCTATAGTGATTATATTTACAAATTTTTCCAACTGATCGGGACTAATGTTTTTTGATGTCAACTCATTCATTAACCAAACTTTTGTTTTTGGATCAGAGCTTTTTAATATGCTCTCCAACTTTTTATAAGATTCACTACGGTAATCCGCATCAAAACTAGTCAAAAGGCTATATTTTAAAAACATTTGCATAAAGTATTCTTTCGAAACGTTTAATGTGTTTTTATACGTCTTATCGATTAGACCTGACCACTCATCAAGCTCGCTTGAATTGTTTTTTAGACTTTTGGAATATGATGCCAATAATTTATTAATGTTATAGACCTGCCTTTGTAATTCAATAAGCTTTTGAGTTGCTACCTGCAATTCCTTGTCAGCTTTCTTTATTTCTGTCGCAATTACTTTGTTTTTTTGCTCTTTTATTGGCGTTTTTACCTGTTGATGGGTCTCTTTTATGTTTATGTTCCTATTCTCGTTTTGCTTAACAGCTATTCTTTTGTTTTTTCTGTTTATGCGTTTTGCTTCTTGAGCATTTTTAAGATTATTTCTAGCTACTTCATTATATGGATTATACCATAATGCTTTTTTATAGTATCTGATTGCCTTGGAATAATTTCCAGAATTGTGATATAATACTCCTTCGTTGTTAATGTCTGTTGAGTTTTGCTGATATCCTGCGATTATAAGAGCATTTGCATCAACAGTATTACTATTTGTTGATTCTTCGCCAATTGCAACCGGACCACTTACAGGAACAACATACCCTGAATTTGACCCAGCAGCTTGCTGCAGTTGTCGATATGCTTCATTTTGGGAGTATGTAGCTGCAAATAAACACAGTCCGATTGTTGTTAAAACTATTTTTATAAATGTTTTCATATAGCTTTTTAATAACAAATACGTATTCCAATTTGCTTATCCCAGAAAAACTGATCTGTCCATAAAAATGTCCAAACAGGTCGAAATCCTATCGAAAATGCAATTGGTTTAAAGTACAACTGAATTCCCAAACTACCATCTATTCCAGCTGCTATGCTGTTGATTGGATTTGAATCCAAAAATGACCTGTCCCATTTGCAGATGTACATACCTAATCCAAGATAAAAATCGACAGGATAAAACAGTTGCCGGTGTACTTCTTTTAACACAGAGAAGTGAAAATTATCAGACCTCTTACCAACAAAAATATCATAACACTGATAGTCTTCAGTTGTAAATTTCAAGCTAAGATCTACAGAATTTGTACCATTTAATAGAAATTCTTCTGACTTAATTTGTGATATTGTATTAAAGTAAAAACCTCCACCTACTTGATACTGAGATACCAAAGTAATGGAACATAAAAGCATTAGTAAAAACAAAATCCATGTTTTCATAAGTTATGCTTATTAATTGTGTTATTTCAATAGGAATTTTTTGTAAAGTTAAGCAATTGTTAAACTCAAAATAAATAATATGAATTTTTTTTGAGATTTTTTGCGACTAATGCTAATGTCCCCCTCCCGCACGATTGTATCGTGTGGGGTAAAATATTCCAAAACCATGCGATGCAATCGAGAGACAGCAGTGGAAAAAAGATTTAACAAAACCACAAGACGCAGGCTTTGGGTAGTGGGGCGGGGGGGCAAAGGTAGAAAAAATAGTTACAATCATAGTTTTATAAACTCCATTCTTTGGGGTTGTTAATTATATACTGTTTTACCTTTAAATTATCGTTTTGTGTGTTGATAATTACATCGTAATAATCATTTTGCCAATTTTTCTGACCGGGCGTATTGCAGAGAATATTGAATTGTTTTGATGTTTGCATTTGGAATTTTCCCATTATTTTTGGTATTAGCATATTCCGTCTATATAAACGATATTTTTCGGTGGTGCAATCATGTAGGTCAAAATCATGATTTTGACCTACATTTGCACCAATATCCGAAATGCCGTTATCAAAATCATAATCCCGTAAAATAATTATCATATGGATGTGATTTGGCATTATCACCCATTCATCCAAAACAATTCGTTTATGATATTTAGGTATTTTAAATATTTCATTTTTGACGATTTCGCCATATTTTGATAAATGCATTTTTCTATTTTCAATATTTCCGAGGATTTTTTTCCCGTCCTGAGTGTTCGCAGTAATATAATATATACCCGGATCTGAATAATTGTGCTGAACTTTACGGTTTGAACGATTCAAATGTAAATTTTTATTGGATTTCATGGACTTAAAGTGTTTTTTTTATGTTATAAACATTTGTAACAGCTGTGCTGTCAGGTTGCGTTATGGTAATTGTTCTGTTTAAAGCACCAAAATCGTACAAGTTAATGTTTACCCCGGCAATAATGTCGTCCTGGAGTTCTTTGCTGGCGAATACCAAATTTAAACTCATATCTATGCTAAATATTTGCATGTTGTAAAATTAGAAAAAGTTTTGGAGAAATTGTGTAAGAAAAATAAACCGAAATAAAAGCTTTTTCATTATGTTTGTAGCCAAACAATATAACGCACCTTAAATAAAGGGTTATTTATATCTGTTAACCAAGATATAAAAAAGCCTTTTTCGTGAGTAATCTGAATAAAAAAATTAAGATTTTGGAATAACTAAAAAACGAAATAAACATTTAATATGCTTGGAATTAAAGTTGATGCGGATAAAAGAATTTTTGGCTTTGACTTATTGAGGGCTTTAGCTATTTTCTTTGTAATGCATGGTCATGGAAGACATTTGCTAACGGGGACCATTATAGAAGGATTTCCTTGGTTTAAACTACCACATGGTGTAGATATATTTTTTGTTATCTCAGGATTTCTAATTGGATACAGTTTTATTGTTAACTCAAATAAGACTGACGGAAAGACTCAATTTAAAACTGTTACCAACTTTTGGAAGCGATCAATGCTAAGGATTTTCCCAAACTACTATTTATTGGTTGTCGTTAACTATATCCTCGTTAATTCGCAAATTATTAATGGGAGCACAGACATGTTTCCAATGATAAGATTTCTAACTTTTACACAAAACTTATATTATCCGTTTTATGAATTCTTTTGGGAATCATGGAGTCTGGCTGTACAAGAATGGTTTTATCTGCTTTTCCCTCTACTACTGCTTTTATACTCAAGATTTTTTAAGGTAAAATTTGGCGTTCTATTCTTCTCATTGGGTTTTATTGCATTTTCAATCTGGTATAGGTATAGTATTAGCGACATACAGTATGATCAGTTCTGGTGGGATGTTAGTTACAGAAAAGTAACAGCATCTCGAATTGATAGCATTTTTTATGGTGTAATTGCGGCTTGGATAAGATACTATTTCCCAAAATTCTGGAATAAAAACGCATTGTTGCTTTTTGCTCTTGGAATAACCTTATATATAATTAATGTAAATATTCCAAAATCTCCAAATGATTTCTATACACAAGTTTTTTATTTAAGTGTTTCACCTTTATGTATTGCTCTCTGGTTTCCGTTAATTGACAAGATAAAATCATATAAGACTAAAATTGGAGAAGCTATAACTGTATTCAGTATTCTATCTTATGCTATATATTTGACTAACATGCTATTGATTCAGATTATAAATAAGAACTTCACAAATTTCATGTCTGGCAATGCAAGCATAAAATATCTTTCTTATATTGCTTTATGTGTACTCATTTCTTATTTGATTTATATCCTGTATGAAAATCCACTTTCTAAACTAGGAAACAAATTACTAAAAACAAGAAAAATGATGTATAAAAGAATCAGAGAACGGATTTAAGCATTTAATAATTAATTTACTATTAATCTCATTAAAAAGCAAAGACTAATAAGGACATCAACAAATCACAGTCACCCATAATACGGGATAATCTCAAATCACCAAGCAACTATTACCCACTTTAGCCGTCTGCTTATTTTAAAATGATTGATATGAAAAAATACTTACTTTTTGTTTTTTTATTTTGGAGTATAATTTTATTTGCTCAGGAAAAGTCGCCAACATCAATATTGTTTTTAGGAAATTCTTACACATATTACAATAATGGCGTGGATCAGGTTTTAAAGCAAATAGCCCAATCAAAAGGAGATGAAATTGAAGTTTTATCAAATTCACCGGGAGGATATTGGCTCGAACATCATTGTAGTAATGCGACTTCACTAAGTTATATTCAATCGAGAGATTGGGACTATGTCGTTATACAAGAACAAAGCCAGAAACCTGCATTTCCACCGGCTCAAGTTGAAGCGGAAACATATCCGTATGCCGAAATTTTATGCGACTCGATTAAAAATAATAGTTTATGCACAACACCAGTGTTTTTTATGACCTGGGGAAGAGAAAACGGCGATGCCAGCAATTGTGCTAGCTATCCTCCTCTATGCACATACGAGGGCATGCAATGGAGGTTGAGACAAAGCTATGTCGAAATGGCCGAACTAAACGAGGGCATTGTTTCTCCGGTTGGCATGGTTTGGAAATGGATTAGAGAAAATTACCCCGAAATTGATTTGTACCAAAGCGACGAAAGTCACCCCACCCATAACGGAACATACTTGGCTGCTTGCACATTTTATGCATCTATGTTTCACAAAAGCCCTGTAGGTGCCGATTTCCCTGATGAAGTTGATGCAACTACTGCCGCAATACTTCAAACCGCGGCTTGGAATGTTGTAATCGACAGTTTGGATATATGGCAAATTGACACAACAACTCATAGTGCAGATTTTGAAATGCTTTATTTAGTAAAAAATGTTGAAGCAAATATTAATAACCTAAGCATCAATGCCGATTCGTGCTATTGGGAATTTGGCGACGAAACCTCAGAGTGGCAATATCCTGACGACAATCAACAATTTGGAATTATTTCACATAATTTCCCTGCTGAAGGGCTTTACGAAATTTGCTTAACCGCATACAAAAATTGTGAACCTAAAAAAATATGCAGAGACGAATTTGTTGTTGTTTCGGGAATAAGTCAAAATAACAATTCGAAAAACGAGATTCGCATAAACACTGCAAGTCCAGATTTTATTTCGATTAGCAATTGTAATGGCAAAGCGTTTAGTTTAGTCTCAATTGACGGTAAAATTGTATTAAAATCTGTAATTGACAACAACATAATTGACATCTCAACAATTAAAAGCGGAATTTACATTTTGATTATCGGTAACAAATCGTTTAAAATTGTTATTTAAACCGCATTATGCATCGATGACTATAAAAATCTATAAAAATTACCAATGAAATAATGTGGAGTTATGCGAGCTAAATCAACTTTTGACCAAGAGTGATTTCAGAGTTCTCACATAAATTGATTGTTGATAAAATCGGATTGTCAAGCAAAATAATTACGCTTGAACCAAGCTCAAAATATCCAAGTTCATCACCTTTTATTATTGAGATTGTTTTATCATATTTTAGTTCTGTACAACAAGCTTTTTTTATGTTTGAAGTGGCTTTTTGTTCAAAACTAAGTTTAATTTTGCCAACTATCATTGCACCAATAAAAGCAAAAGCAAATTCTCCGTATTCAGAGTCTCCGTATAAAACAATGCGTTCGTTTTTGCAATATAGATTGTCGGTTTTTTGCACTTTATCTTCTCTAACCGACCTTAAATTTCCTGGGATGTATTTTATTCTGTTAATTTTAAAATCGAAAGGTGCGTGAACTCTATGGTAATTTGATGGAGAAAGATAGAGAACAGCGAAAGATTCAAACTTGTTATCTTTTTGTTGTAATAAATCCTGGATCGAAAAATATTGATTTTTCACAAAGATTTTCTTCTCATTATTTACGATACCAAAATCATAAACAGTGCCATCAACAGGAGAAACAATACCCTCTGAAATTGGTCTTAATTCGGGTTTTATTTTTCGAGTAAAAAACTCATTAAAAGTTTTAAATCCATTAGTCGGAATTTTATAATCTTCAAGGTAAATTGAATAATTCTTACAATAAATCCTTATTACAGGTTTTAATATGAATTTTGGCCATTTAGTTTTTGCAAGATTACCTGCAAGCCTCGAAATAGAATTGCGGTAACTTCTCTTTTCAAGGTTTTGGTTTCGCATTTATTTGTTATTATAAAAATTCATAGTTCTTTCGATTCCTGTAATCGGAAAACTTGTTATTGCCTCGCAGGCCAATTCGAGACGGGGCGTAAGGTTTTGTTTTTCTTCGACTGACCATTCACCTAAAACATAATCAACTTGATGACCTTGAGGAAATTCGCTGCCTATTCCAAACCTCAATCGATTGTAGTTTGATGTACCAAGAATGCTTTGGATGTGTTCTAATCCGTTATGGCCGCCACTGCCTCCTTTGGTTTTTATCCTAATGCTTCCAAAAGGGATTGCCAAATCGTCAACAACAATAAGCAAGTTTTCAATAGGGGTTTTTTCTTGTTGCAGATAATAATTTACAGCTTTTCCGCTTAGATTCATAAAAGTTGTTGGTTTAACTAAAATCAGAGTGCGCCCACGATGTTTTAGTTCAGCACGAAATCCATATCTTTTGTCAGAAAAAGAAATGCCGGATTTTCCCGCAAGAAAATCCAGCACTCTAAATCCTATGTTATGTCGAGTATTGTAATAATCCAATCCTGGATTCCCTAAACCTACGATTAAATATTTCATAGTTCAGGAGGATTTGATTATTCAGCTGCGGTTTCTTCGCTTGTTGTTTCTGCTCCTTCAGCGCCTTCTTCCTCATTATCACCTTCTTCATCAGCGGCAACCCCACGAGCAGAAGAAATAATAACAACAACGTTAGATTTTGGATCTACAAACTCTAATTTGTCAGATTGTAAGTTTTTAACTCTGATAGCATCTCCAATTTTCAATGGTGAAATATCAATAGTAAAAGTATCAGGAATATCACTCATTAATCCTTTAACTGTAATTTTACGATTGTTGAGCTTTAATTTACCCCCGGCTTTTACCCCTGGAGAGTTTCCTTTAACTACTATAGGAATCTGAATTTTTATCGGAGTATTATCATCAACTTCATAAAAGTCAATGTGTAAAATTAAATCTGATACAGGGTGAAACTGAATATCTTTAATAGTAGCAGTTTTTACTTTGCCGTCTATTTTTATATCGGCAAACATTACTTCCGGCGTATAAATAAGCTTACGAACAGCACTTTGTGCAGTATGAAAGTGAACAACTTCATCTTTTCCGTAAATTACACAAGGAATATTCCCTTCTTTTCTGATTTTTTTTGTCGCTTTTTTACCAAGATCGGTACGCAGACTAGCTTCAACTTCAAAATGTTTCATTTTTTTTCTAAATTTTCGTGCTACTAAGTTCCGACACTTCGGAACCCCATCACACATTTGACAATAGGGCTGCAAAGATATTATTAAATTAATTATCAACAAAATAATTTTGCCGAAAAAAAGATTTGGAAGTCAATAAAAAATAAATTATATTTACAACATAAAGTAATGGTTGAAGAAACAAAAAAAATCTATTAAAAGCGATTTGTGAAAAATGTTGAGTTCAAATATGATAGTGATGCAGGAATAATGTATAAAATGCATTCTGGAATAGTAACTGCCTACGATGTTATTACTTCGTGGGAATGGGCTTTTGAAAACAGTATTATACCAGAAAACACTAAATTGTTTTTATTAGACTATCGAGATGCGGTTTTAGATAATCCCACAAAAATATCCAAAGCCATTGTTAGTTTTTATCATGCAAATTTACATAGATTTAGACATTGTAAATTTGCAATTGTTTCGTTCAGTTCTCAAAATGTTGCAACATCGATGCTAATAAAAAAAGGAGATAAAGATTATGTTTCCGAACCATTTTCTCACATCGAAAAAGCAATTGAGTGGCTTTTGCAGAAATAAGCCTTGTTCTGTTCAGGAGGCATAAATTACCATAATTAGTAATTATTTAGCTGGTTTGTAATTAGAATATTTGTTTTCTTTTTAATCAAAACATGGCCTGGTGCTTGGTGCATAAGGCATGGGGCTTTTTGTGTAGCAATTGTTAATTTTTGTGCTTTGTACAATCCCCATTTTATACCAATGTGAAATAATATATAGTCTGATAGTATGAGGAGGTAATATTATTTCTACAGTGGTAAATGCCGATTGAAATTATTTTTAGTATAAACAAGCGCAGCGTCGTTTAGACTATTAAATAATTC
>JAFGVU010000013.1 GCA_016937855.1 Bacteroidales bacterium
AGCTTCAAAAGCGAATACTTTAATCTTATGTTGTAATTATACCTAATATAATACCAAAATACCCGATATAAATTGATTATTTTGCTTGTTTGAAATTAGAATATGTATTTTCATTTTCCTCAAAACATGTCATGGTACTTAATACATGCAGCATGTGGCAATTTATTGAACTACAAAAAATCAAATACACAAAGTTAATTGTCATAATAGTTACAAAAAGAGCTAATTTATTATCATCTTAACAAAATCATTTACAAAAACGCTCCTATTGACATCAACAACATAATAATCGGTCAAATTGTACTTCTTTATTATGTCGTTTACAAATATGTCTCTTATTGCAATCACAAAGATTTTCGTAGGGTTTTTATCTATATTTACTAATGATTCGTGCCAACCTCCATTATCTAACTCTAGCAATCCGACTTCATCAATTATTATTATTTCTTTTTCAGATATCGCAGATTTTATTGTGTTATTTCCAAAAACTAGACCATCATTAATGATCGAAAATTTCATAATCTTTTGACAATTCGGAATGTTTCCCTCAATAAGAAATTGTGCTCTGTTTCCTGTATTAATATCAACTATATCATAACCAATGCATTTGTCATTTTGTATATGTTTCTCGGAAAAAATCCCTCCGATTGTATTTGAGTTGTCTTTTAAGTCTTTAGCCAGACTTTTAACAAAAGTTGTTTTTCCTTCATTTTTTTTTCCGCAAATAATGTAAATGCCGGGTTTTTGATGCTGTGATTTTGATAATTCTTTAATTCTTGCATCTGCATGTAAAATTACCGAATAAAATATTGTTGTAGGACTTTTAATTGCGGTTTTAAAATCGGGTAATGCAGCAATAAAAATTGGCAAACTATCTGTTGCTAGTTCAAGAGCAACCGGTAATTGTCGAAAAGAAGTTTGTCGAAAGAAGTTTCTAATAACCGGGTTATATAGTTCAACTGCAATAACTGCAAATCCCAAAACCATTAGTATCGCTCTAAAGTTCATCTGTATGCCGGCGATAATTCCATCGATTAAATAGTTTTCTCCTCCTTTAACTCTTGAGAAAACGAAAACAGTAATCATTGTTATAAGGACAAAAATAATCCAAAATTTAGGGCTAGAGATTTTTCGTAAGGCTCTACGGTATCTAAATATCCAAATAGTTGCAAAGATTGTTATTGTGGCTGTCCATAAATACCAGTAGGCAGATTTTAGAACTAGTAGTCCACTTATCATAAATAAAATGTTAACTACCAGCCAAATAATTGAGTGATTGAATGTGTCTTGTTTTTTCTTTAAATTGTAGTTGTTTTGTGTGTCGATTTGTTGTGGCTCTTTAGATTTTTTTGCAATATGCTTTCCGGCTATAATTCCTGTGATTGCTGATATTATTCCAAATATTGAGTATGCAAAAAGTAGGATTAAAATTGGAACCCAAACAAGGTCGAAGTGCATTTTTATTTGTTTTTCAGCGATTTTAATTAGCCCGGTATAAATTTCAATTATGTCGGCTCCATAAAACAAAATATAACTAAGAACTTTTTGGACGAGATTCCACGACATTGCTAAAATAGATCCAATAATAAACCCAAAATAAGTTTTCCCAAAAACCCTTATTGATATTTCTAACAGAATAGCCTCGATTAAAATTGCCAACATCGGACCAAAGATTACAGCAGATGGAGACATTGTTTTCATCAATGCACAGATTAAACCTGCCCGCCAAAAAACTCCTTTAACATTCCAAATAAATGCAGATGATATAAGAATAATCAGGCCGATTGCTGTTAAAATATTGCCGCTAAAAGGGATTTTTAGATTGTGTAAAAAACTACCAAAGACAATCTCGGAGGCAGCCCAAATAGTTCCTATAACAGAAGCTTTAATCCATTTGTCGTTGAGTGTGGGCTTATTCATTAATTATGCATATTTTTTGAGCACAATACTTAAATAAATGGTAGGCATTAGCACCTTCGGCAATTAGTTTAAACAGTAAATCGGGATTTGTATATTTGGTTGCCCCAATAATACTGACACCATTTTTGAAAAGAAACTCGGGAAAAATATTTGCACTAGGACCAACAACAATAATTTTATTTTTTTTACTTGCAGATTTTAAAAGTCCGTCAATAGTGTTGTTGATAAGTGTCAGTCCGGTAATAATAACAAGGTCGGAGTTTGGAATTACATTTGGATATTGGTTAGCAGGCACAAAGTATTTTTGATGCTCTTCGGAAAGCATATTTTTATCCATCTCTAAAACTTTTAAATTCACCCCAGTTTCTGACAATAAATCGATATAAGAACGAAAAGCACCAACAATAGTAATTGTTTTTATTTTGCTGATATCAATTAAATCAATCGGATCGGAATTGTCAATTATTTTATAGCCAGCATTTTCAATTTGTTTCGCAGAAACTCCATTGAGAACTGCAATTCTTAAAGTGTCCGTTAGACTTGATTCTATTTCAGAATTAAATAAATCAAGGACTTTTTGATTGCTGTATTTGGACGGTGAAAAGTCGCCAAAATGTCTTTTATGTTTATGCGGTCGGCTTTCTTTTTGGAATAAAGTGCTGGCGACTCCAATGCTTCCGTCGGAGAGTTTAACAGCTGTCATGTTAACTCCAAAAAGAACTTGGTCTATAATAAGTTTATCCAGATTTGTTTTATTGTCGGATAATAGATTTTGAAATGTCTGATTTATAATTGTGCTCATAATTTTTTATTGATTTGCAAAACTAATAAAAATGAGCGAAAAATTTAGAGTTCACATAAGAGATTAATGACAACGTACTGCTGACAAAGGATTTACTCAGAATTGCGCATTAAAACAAAGCGCCACATTAGTTTATCAACAATGTATTTGTTTGTCTAAAAATTTAGATTACTCCAATTCATTGAAACTCCGGCAATCAGAAAAATAATTAAATAAATTAATGATATTAGTACTCCAAGTATTACGCCTAGTAATAATCTTGCTTTTGCCCAATTAGCTTTGCTTGGGTTACCACTACCGAAAGCCCAAACTAAAAGCATAACGAAATTTATAATTGGAATCCCCATAACAATCATTACGCCTATCCACTCACCAACTTTAACCGGAGGCCATGTTTTTGGTGCACTTTGGGTATAGTTTGGCTGATATGTTTGAGCTTGTGGTTGATAGGTTGGTTGAGGCGGTACCTGTTGATAAGTTGGTGGCGGTGGAGCCTGTTGGTATTGTTGCTGTGGTTGCTGATATTGTTGTTGTACTGGTTGCTGTTGTAATGGTTGTTGTTGTGGCTGAACAGGTGGAGGAGTGGGTTGAGATTGTTCCTGATTTGATTGTGGAGCTTGCTGAGGTGCTCGCTGAGCTGGGTCTTGGTAGTTATTTTCCATAATATGTTAGTTTTATTTTTTCAAAAGTAGCATTTTTTTTTCTTTAAAATTATTCTTTTATATTGTTTTTTTGTGAGAATTTGTTGCATTTAGAAATATGCATCAACTATAACAGGTAGATGGTCTGAGAAAAAATAGCCGTCGATTCGTGTGTCGTATCTGTGCTCATATTTTTTAAGTTTTAGGTTTTTAACAAGAATGTAATCTATCCTTTCGTCAGGAATATAGTTTTTATCAAAATTATTAAAAGTCCCTTTGTGCTTAATTTTTATGTTCTCAGCAGTTTTGTAAGAATCGCTAAATTCTTTAAATAGTGGTTTAAGTGCATTGTCATTGGGGGAACAATTTAAGTCGCCGGCTATTACAACCGCATCGTCTTTAGACGAAAAATTGTTTCCTTCGGATACAATTAATTTGGCTGATTCTTTTCGGGATTTTTGCCCGACATGGTCGAAATGTGTGTTGAAAACCCAAAGAGACTTGCCGTTTTTTTTGTTAAGAATTTTTACCCAAGTACAGATTCTCTTATGATCAGCGTCCCATCCTTTTGATGGTTTTTCAGGGGTTTCGGATAACCAGAAATTTCCTGATTTTATAATTGAAAACGTTGATGTGTCAATAAAAATTGCAGCAAACTCACCACTAGAAATGCCATCCTCACGACCGACACCGACAAAGGTAAAGTCTGTCAGACATGAATCAATATATTGTACCTGATTAATCAGTCCTTCCTGAATGCAGATGATTTGTGGATGAAGAGTTTTTATTTGACCAACTAGTTCAGTTTTTCTTAATTTCCAATTATTAGGTCCATCAGTTGGATTATCGTAACGAATGTTGTAGGATATTATTCTTGTTGATTGACCAAAAATAGAGAATGGAAGAAGGAGAAGTACTATTAGTAGAGTTTTCATATTTCGAATTTCTTGTAAATTTACTTAAAAATGATGTGTGTGACAAAAATTTGGGTTATTTATTTTATGAGATTCTCCTTTTTGCTCAAAAAATAGGTGCACAAACACAGTAATTTATTATGATTTGGTTTTTATTTACAGCTCTCCCTATAGGTTAATTTGTTATAATTTACTGTCCAAACATCCAAACCATTAGCCAAGGAAGAAACGATAATATGCCAAGAATAATACCTATTTTGGATAAATATTTATGTTTTTTACCTTTCATTGAAATAATTCCGATTATTATTGCTAAAAGACTCCCTAATCCTACTAAAATTATTCCTGAAATTCCAAAGAAAATAGACCATTTTGCAAGCTTTTGGTTTTCTCCGGATTTCATGCTTTCACGGACATAAATTTTGTAAAGTCTAAATATTGAGATTAATGCACTCGCTATTCCAATGCCAATTATAACTTGCCAAGTTGCTTCCATAATTATTTGCTTAACTCAGACTTTTTTGTTTGCGAAATTTTATAAAAACACTCTGTTCAAATAGTCATTAAAAGTCTTTTGGATTTTAAATATTTGTATTGTTTTCTCCACAAGATTTGATTTAGTTAATTCTTCATCGGTAATGTGGTGCACAACAGCATAGTGTTTATGTCGAATTAATTCAGGATGCTCAAATTCATCAAATCCTTTTGGTTTTGTTTTTAGTTTTTCTCCATAAATTTCGCCAAATGTATTTTTAAATTCATTTTCGTTTATTATTCCTATGAATTCATCGGGTGTTTCAGTTATCTCTGTTCTTATTTTCTTTAGAATTTCGTTATCCGGCATGTATATTCCACCACCGGCGAAAGAATTTCCGGGCTCGATATGGAAGTAATAACCGGCAAATTGTGATTTGCGGCCACTTCTTGATATATATGCACCAAAATTATTTTTGTAAGGATCTTTGTTTGTCGAAAATCGCACATCTCTATTTATTCTGAAAATACAATCTTTTGCCACTAAGCCACTAATCTCGGGTTCAAATTTACTTATTTCAATAATAAACTTTGTTACAAGATGCTCAAACTCTGTTTTTGCTTTTTTGTACCTTTTTTCATTTGATTTAAACCACTCACGGTTATTGTTTAATTCTAAATCTTGTAGAAATGCTAAAACTTCTTTCATGATAATGTGTTTTTGTTGTCAAATATAACAGAATAATCTTAACTATTGTTTAATCGAGCTTAGAAATCTGAACTGTTTTTTACTTCGTTCTTCACTTGTATCGGTACGCAGCACAAGTCGTTAAGTCTCCAAGAGGTTAGTGATGTCTTTTTAATTCGTAATTCGATTGTCCCGAGCCATAGGCTCGAGCATCCTCGTTAAAAAAAGAAATTGCAATGCATTCTTTTTTAACGAAAATGCTAAAATAATTAATTGTAATTTTTAGTAAAACTAAATGCAATTTCTGTCCCGTTAAAATACGAGGATCCTCGACTAGCCAAAGGCTTAGTCGGGAATTTAACGGGATTCGTTTGTTCGCATGTTCGCCTGTTCGTTTGTTCGACTCTTTATTCGGCACTACGTGCCTCATTCAGAGTTTTTTTTACCACCAAAACACAAAAAACACGAAAGGCTTGTCGGTCGGAACTTACTTCGGCTACGAAAGATATCGGAGCTCAGCACAAGGAGTTACTCACGCCAAGAGTTTAGTAGTATCTCATTAGTTCGTCTTCTTTAAATTCTAATTTTTAATTTGTTAAGAACCCTAGTTTATCGTGGAGGGTAATTAAATCGTAATTATTCCTTAACGTCGATAAAAATTGTGTAAACCTCTATTTTTATTAAATATTGTATTTTGTTTATGTATATTTGTGTTACAATAATTGCTAATTGCTTAGTTTTGAAAAATAAGAGGAAAATAGTTCACATTATCTTGCATTTATTTGCATGGATTTTGGCTTTCATTGCACCAGTAGGCCTTATTCTATACCAATATAATCTTGACTATAAAGTAATAATTACGATTATCTCTTTTTTATCAGTTTTGATTTTAGGATTTTATGTAAATTATAGTTTTTTAATACCAAGGTTTTTATTCAGAAAAAAATTCTTAAAATATTTTTTATCCACATCGTTATTAATAGGAGTAATAATATTACTAAATGTTTTATTCTTTAGCCGATACCGAGGAGAAATGTTTGGTAGTAACCTTACAATTATCGAAAATCGAAAACCACCGGTAGAATTTCGCTCTCCTCCTCCAAGACAACATCCACCAGATAGGCTACAAAACAATCCAATTGAACCAAATTTTAGTCAAAGAAAACCATTGCCATTTGTTATAAGTCCTTTGTTTATGCCTATTTTTATTTTGATACTGATTGTTTTGGGAATTGCAATACGTACTACGCAAATGTGGTTTACAGAAGATAGACGTAATAAAGAAATAATCGCCGAACAACTTAAAACTGAGTTAGCATTTTTAAAAAATCAAATAAGTCCACATTTCTTTTTTAATACTCTTAATAATATCTATGCATTAACTGAAAGTGACCCTGAAAAAGCTAAAGAGATTACTTATAAACTATCAAAGCTAATGAGATATTTGATTTATGATAGTGATAAAAACAGATTTGTTAGTCTTGCAATGGAGATAGCTTTTTTAAATAACTATATTGATTTAATGAAGGGGCGTTTGCCGGAATCTGTTAAAGTTGAATTTAATTTCGAAACCGAAAAGGATAAAGTTTTAATCCCACCCTTGCTCTTTATCACTTTTATCGAAAACGCGTTTAAGCATGGTATTAGTTCTAATGGAGAGTCGTATGTTATTATCGACTTAAAGAATATTGCGGGAAAAATTGTATTCACAATAAAAAACTCCTTGCAAAGTGCTCCAAGTTTTGAGAAAGGTGCAGGCGGGTTGGGCTTGGTAAATATTAAACGGAGATTAGAGCTATTATTTGATAAGAGC
Source organism: Bacteroidales bacterium (assembly GCA_016937855.1). GTDB lineage: Bacteria > Bacteroidota > Bacteroidia > Bacteroidales > ML635J-15 > Bact-19. The sequence goes on from JAFGVU010000013.1 coordinate 7,253, forward strand.
GAATACACATTGTTGATTGATAATGATAATAAGGAATTTATTGTTGAACTAATAATGCCTGCTTATGAGAATTAGATGCATAGCGGTTGATGACGAGCCTCCAGGGTTAAATATGATTAAATCGTATATCGAAAAAACATCGTTTTTAGAATTATGTGGAGCATTCTCAAATCCTGTTGAAGCGCTAAACTTTGCAAAAGAAAACAATGTGCAACTTGCTTTACTTGATATTAATATGCCCGATATTGATGGAATGAAATTGTCGCGTCTGTTGCCCGAAAATTGCAAAGTTATTTTTATCACAGCTTATGAGGAATACGCTCTCGAATCGTACAGAGTTGCTGCATTAGATTATCTAGTAAAGCCAGTTTCTTATGACGATTTTATTGTTGCTGTTGAGAAGGCAAAAGATTATTTCAAACTATTAGGTTCGGAAATAAAACCAAATGAATATTTTTTTGTAAAAGCTGATTATAAGATGCATCAAATTCGTTTCGATAATGTTCTGTATTTTAAAAATGTAAAAGATTACGTGCAGATATATCAGAAAGATGGATCTAGAATTATGCCCTTAATCAGTTTAAAAAACATAGAAGTAATTTTGCCTGATAATTTTATGAAAGTTCACAGATCTTTTATAGTTAATTTGAATGAGATAAAAACTGTAGAGAGAAGCCGCATTGTTTTTGGGAAGGAGTATATACCTATCGCCGATAATTATAAAGATGAATTCAATAAATTTTTAACCGGACGCTCGATAATATAAGATGTCGTGTAGAGAATTATAATGGACTTTTATTTCTCCAAAATTCCCAGTCGTCCCAATATATTTCGAGATTTTTATTGTTTTCGGACATGAAATTTATAAGCTTGTCGCTGGTGTAAAGTTTTAGCGGGTTTATATGTGTGTAGCCGTCGGGATGTTTTTCGCGCGGATGTTGAGTAGTGTTATGCACATCAAATATTACAACTTTCTCACCTCCATCAGGCTTTACGCTCATATAAAAACGTCCACTATCGCTGTCTCCTTCGAGAATGTACATTTCAATTTCCATCCAAACACCAAATGGGATAGGGAAGTTTTCATTTATTTCGACCCACTGAGGATCCCATCCTCCAAGTCTAATGTCGCGATCGCCAACTACAGCGAAATACATGTCTTCGACCTGCCCTTCGTCAAGTTTAAAAAGACTTACTGTTACTCTAAAAGGATTTCTTTCGCCGGCAAAGTTTGCATTGTTCCAGAACTCGGCAATAGATAACCAATGCACTTTTTCGTCCCATTGCTTTAAGTATTCCATATCGGGGTGAAGATAAAGTCTTACTTTTTGATAAAATTCTTTAATACATTGGTTGTCGTTAAGATTACATTGTACACGTCCTTTTTTATGTGTTCCCTCCTGAATATGTGGTTCGATAATTTTGAATTTTAACACATCGTTATTTGGGTTTAAGGGGTCTTTGCTGAACTCAGCATATCGTTGGTCACGATTGCCATCTTCGTAGCTGATACGAAAATCGCCGATGCAATTGTGCGACTGAAGGGCGTCCCATTCAGATAAAAGTGAATCAGTTCTTTGGATCTTATCTTGATGGTCATTAAATTCTATAATCTCACAATTAGAGAAGTCGGTTTCAAATATATTTTCTTCGACACTGTCGCACTCCACATCCCAGTTTAAGCTTTTTTTACACGAAAAGGTTGCAGAAACAAGTAATGCCAGTAAAAAATATTTGAATTTCATTTTCATTTTTTTTTTGTAAAGATAAAAATAAATCACCTTAAGAAAAAAGAAAATTTGCGACAATTCTTGTTTTGGCATGCGGTATAAGTAAAAAATAACAATTCGTTAATACAGTATGAAGGTAGTCTTGTTTTAAAATTGTACTTTTGTGCCCTGAAAATATTAAGGTTTAAACTATGACATCAAATGCACTACATATCAATCTAAATTCCGAAATTGGTAAATTAAAAGGAGTAATATTACATACACCGGGGCCTGAGATACAAAACATGACACCCGAAAATGCCGAAAGAGCTTTGTATAGCGATATTTTAAATCTTCATGTAGCTCAGCAAGAGTATGCTCAATTGTCGGGGGTTCTGGAGAAATTAACAACTACTTATCAGGTAAAAAGCTTGCTGGAAGATATTTTGCAAAATAGCAGAGTTCGGGAAAACCTTATTGAGAAAATCTGTAAAAATGAGGGTGTTGAGTTGCACCGCACCGCCCTTGATACTCTTGAAAATACCGAACTTGCTCGTCAATTAGTTGAAGGAGTATTGCTGCAAAAAGATAGTTTATCTGCTTTTTTAAGCAAACGTCGATATATGCTAAAGCCTTTGCATAATTTCTTTTTTACAAGAGATGCCTCAATTGCAATAAACGACAAAGTACTAATTTCAAAAATGGCAAATAATGTGCGCGTTCGCGAATCAATAATTATGCAGTCTATTTTTGATTTTCATCCTGCATTTGCAACCGCAACGGTTAATCCGTGTGAAGACAAATTCTATGACCCTGCTATAACAATCGAGGGTGGCGATATTTTAGTTGCCAGAGAAGATGTGCTTTTAATTGGAATTGGTAGCAGAACAACTTCTCAGGGTGTCGATTTTATCTTAAATAGACTAAAAGCACAAAAAGAGAAAATGCATATAATTGTTCAAGAGTTGCCATACGAACCAGAGTCATTTATCCATCTTGATATGGTTTTTACATTTCTTGACAAAGACAAATGCATGATTTATGAACCAATTATTACAAGACCAAATCGATACCAGACAGTTTTGATTAGTGTCGATAATGGAAAAGTAACGATTAAAGAGCAAGAAAATATTTTAACAGCATTAAAAGGTTTAGGGTTCGATTTGAAACCATTTGTCTGCGGAGGAACTACCGACTCGTGGATACAACAACGCGAACAATGGCATAGTGGCGCAAACTTTTTTGCTGTTGCTCCCGGAAAAGTTATTGGTTACGAAAGAAATATTTACACTGTTGCCGAGTTAAGCAAAGGTGGATTTGAAGTAATTAAAGCCAAGGAAATTATTAGCGGCAAAAAGAACCCGGATGATTATGAGAATTGTGTAATAACTATCGAAGGCTCTGAACTATCCAGAGGTGGCGGTGGTGCACGTTGTATGACAATGCCGGTTTGCCGCGAAGAAGTCGCTTGGTAAATATTTTTTATAACTTAGTTTATCAGAGCTTTATTAAGCAAAACAAAAAAACTATATTTGCCAAATAATTGTTGTTGATGAAGGATATTCGCATCATATATGTGCTTGTTTTTGTTTTTGCTTTCCAGATTTTGGAAGCTCAATCATATCAAACATCAAATTACTTTAAAAATCTTAAAGCCAACCTGCAATCACTCGATGGTTTTGATGAAAAAGTAATTGAATACTGCGAATTACAACAACAAAACCTTAACCTAATAAACGAATCGGAAAATGTTGTAAAACTCGGATTCGAAGAATATCAGCTAAACGACGTGGCAATGGACTACTATCATGGGTTTCAAAAGCTGTCGTATCTTGATAAATGCCGTTTGTTATATAGTTGGAGTCACGTTTCAGGCACAATTAATAATTTGACTAAAAGCAAAAAGTTGCCAAAGCCATTGTCATTTTTGCCTGTCGTTTTTACCGGATTAAACAATTTTTACGCAGGCGAAAACTATTCATTTGGTTTGTGGGGATTGTCGTATCTTCCGGCTGTTAGATATGGTATTGTCGCCGACTCTTGTTACGACGAACGATTAGATTTGTATCTTAACTCAAATGCAGCAATAAACTATTTGGCTGAGCTTCACAAAAACTTTAAAACATGGGACTTTGCAGTTACAGCTTATTGTTGTGGTCCAACTAATGTCGTAAGAGCAGGTTACGGACAATTGCCTTTTGATTCGGTGTATAATAATTTAGACTCTTACTCCAAAGATTGTTTTTATCGTTTAATAGCTTTTACAAAATGGATGTCGGAAAATGAGACATTAGATTTTAATTCTGTGAATAATTTTTCGTTTTCTATTAGCGATACAGTTAATGTGTGTTCCCGAATCCATTTTGAACAAATATCATCGGTGCTTGACATAAACTATAAAGATCTTTACGAATTAAATCCGCTTTATCGTTGTGCAGTAATTGATGGTAGAAAAAAGACAAAAGTTATTAATTTACCTGAGGGTTATAAGGATAGTTTTTATTTGCTTCGCGACTCAATTGAGAACTTTATGGATAGTGTTTATTTTCCGAAATACTCGCCGGTTATTCCATCAAGTAACGATTATGAGCCTTATGTTCATGTTAGTATTAGTCCGGGGGACGATTACGAAGAACATAAATACACAATTGTTTCGGGCGATAATCTGGGAGCTATTGCACAGCGGTTTGGGGTTAATGTATTGGATATTCAGGATTGGAACAATATAAGTGGAACAAATATTTATGCAGGACAAAAAATTAGTATTTGGTTGAAAAAGGGAACAAAACTGCCTGAACCACCCCAAAAAGAAGTCAAGGAAGCCTCCAAAACCGAAGATCAGGGAATGAAAAAACATTTTTCGATGCGGGATTATGACTTTGTTGAGACTTATGAAGTAAAATCTGGCGATTCACTTTATAAAATATCACTAAAATACGATTGGGCTAGTGCCGAGGATATTATGGAATGGAATGGGATTTCTGATCCATCAAAATTGCAAATAGGACAAAAATTAAAGATTTTTAAGAAGAAAAAATGAAAGCAAAGCATGTTTTATATTTTGTAGTAGTAGTTATTGGAATTTTAACAATAATTATGGCTGTTTTTCCTAAGGATGGAATTCGAATTAACGATCAATGGGTATTGTTTTTTCCTACTTTTGAAGATATGTTTGCTCGTGAAAACAAGACCACAATTGACACCGATTCTATTGTAAACAATCAGATAAATATCGATTCGTTGGTGCCATTAGACGATACTACAAAAGAAATTGATTTGGAGGAACTAAAAAAGATGGTCACACCACTCGAGTATCCCGAGAATAATCCACATGCTTTAGATAAGTTTTTTGCCAAATTGTCGAATATTTCCGGAGAAAATAAAATTAGAATTATGCACTATGGCGATAGTCAGATTGAAGGCGATAGAATTACTGCATATCTGCGAAATAAATTGCAAGGACGATACGGAGGTTACGGAATGGGTTTGTGCTCTCCGGTAGCAGTTTATTCTCAGTTTAGCATGAAACAGGAAAACTCTCCTAATTGGAATAGACATACAGGCTTTGGAGTTATGGACCCCGCGGTAGAAGATAAAAAGTTTGGACCAATGATTGCTTTTAATCGTTTTGCTCCATTAACTGATTCTTTGTGGCAAAGACCAGATGCAAAAATGTCGGCTTGGTTGAGTTTTTCAAAGTCAGAAATCGGATACGGAAATACCGGTAAGTTTAAGGAAGTTTATGTTTACTATGGCAATTGTAGGGAGAAGTGTAAAATTTCTGTTTTATCGAACGACATTGTTTTAGTAACCGATTCTTTGCAGATGGGAGAGGATTTGCATGTGTTTAAATATACTTCGTCGGAATATCTTGATAATATAAAACTCGAGTTCGAAGGTTATGATAGTCCTGATATTTATGGTGTTTCGTTCGAAGATGCATCGGGCATTTATGTTGATAATATTGCTTTGCGTGGCAGTAGTGGCACAGTTTTTAGCACCACAAACGGCAACCTTTTGATACAATCTTTCGCTTATCTGGGAACCGATTTGTTTATCTTACAGTTTGGGGGTAATTCTGTACCATATATCGAAGATAAAAAGTCAGCAGAGCAGTTTGGAAATTATTTTTATTATCAATTAGCTTTCTTAAAAAATGCTGTTCCTGATGCCTGTTTTATTGTAATAGGGCCAAGCGACATGGCAACTAAAATTAAGGATGATTTTGAGACTTATCCAAATCTTGAAAATATAATATCGGAGCTAAAAAAAGCAACACATAAAGCCGGAGGTGTTTATTGGGATATGTATAAAGCCATGGGTGGGAAAAACTCTATGAGCGCCTGGGTAACTGCCGATCCACCTCTTGCGGGAACCGATTATATTCACTTTACTCCTTATGGTACAAGTGTGATTTCGAATATGTTTTACAATGCTTTTGTATTAGAAGCTACAGATTATACTGAAAGAAAAAAGAATGAAACTGTCGAAGAATAAAATACAGATATTTGCATTTTGTCTGCTCAGTTTGTTAAGCTGGAGTAGTGTCTTTGCACAATTTAATACTGTGCCATATTCTTCCAGGTCATACCCATATATCCAATACGACTCATGTAGTTTAGAACATTTTGGGAAAGATGGCAACTTGTCAAAGTTTTATAATAAACTTGACAAACTATATTTTTCGGGTAAAGGACAGGTAAAGGTTGTACAGTTTGGTGGTTCTCATATGCAAGCCGGAATTTGGCCATTAGAGATGCGAAAAATGCTTGAAAGCCTGTCGGCAGGAAACCAAGGAGCGCCGGGTATGGTTTTTCCATTTGGATTGGCTAAAACAAATCATCCGTTTTATTATAAATCGGAGTGCGAAGGAGAATGGGAGATAACAAAAATTACCGATAAAGAACCTGTTGATACGCTTGGACTGATTGGAATTACTGCTCGAACCTCAGATAGTATTTCATCAATAAAAATTATTTTTAACCCTGTGGCAAATATCTCCGAGCGAAAATTTGATAAAATCTCGGTTTTTCATAATGTTGAAGACACTTCTTTTATTGTAAAATGCTTCCCTGAAAATATTGTGGATACTTTTATTGTAAATTTAGAGACTCGTGCAACAGAGTTTTATTTGTCTCAACGAATTGATACTCTCAACTTGGTATTCGAGAGGCAGGATACTAGTAATGCAAGCTTTTACTTTTATGGCGCTTATTTGGAAAACTCAGACCCCGGGATTTTATATTCGGGTATTGGTGTAAATGGTGCTGCTACTTCATCTTACCTTAAAGCCGAATATTTTAAAACACACCTTAAAGCAATTAAGCCCGATTTAGTGATTTTTTCGATTGGGGTAAACGATGCAGCCGGAAAGAGTTTTACAAAATGGATGTATGTGGCAAACTATAAAAAAATTGCAAATAAAATACTAGAAGTTAATCCAGATTGCGCTTTTATCTTTACAACAAATAACGATTTTTATCATTACAGAGGAGGTGTAAATCAGCATTATGGAGAAGTTTATGAAGCTATGGTAGAATTGAGTAAATATTATAATGCCTCTGCCTGGAATATGTTTAAGGCAATGGGGGGGTATAAATCGATTAATTATTGGCGAAATGATAAAATCGCAAATAAAGACAGAATTCATTTTACTCGAGATGGTTATCGAATTGTTGCTGGATTATTATTTGATGCTATTTTAGAGGATTATGAAAAGCATATTGTAAAAACTGATTAAACAATGGTATGTATTTAGCTGGTTATGAGAATAACATTAAAATAAGCTATGAATTAAAAATTGCATGGAGCATGGGGCATGGAGCATGGGGCTTGAATTGTAGAGAGAATAAAATTTGTTCTAATAATAATATTGTTCTAAATTTTAGAATTTCCACAAATGTTAACCTTCAGCACCGACTGCTCCATGCTACATGCCCAAAATAGGAAATATTATTAAATTGGCACCTAAATAATTACAAGCAATGTTAGATTATATACTGGATATTCTCAAATATGATCAGAGTTCTCCTTTGATTTTCACCAGATTCTTTTTCTGGGGGTTTTTTGCTGTAGTCTTAATTGGTTATTCGTTTTTGTCAAATAAGAGGATATCACGATCGCTTTATTTGCTTGTTTTTAGCTTGTTTTTTTATTACAAATCAAGTGGTTTTTTCTTTTTCCTGATAATCTTTAGCACACTTGTCGATTATATTATTGGATGGTGGTTGTATGGAACAAAAAATGAGGTTTACCGCCGATTATTGTTAGCAGCCAGTATTTTTATAAACCTTTTTGTATTAGCCTATTTTAAATATTCCTTTTTCTTTACTAGTGCCATCAATGATATGTTTGGCACAAATCTTACTGCGTATAATTATCTGGCAGAGTTCTCCAATTTGCTAACCGGAACTAGTTTTGATACCGCTAAAATATTTTTACCTGTTGGAATATCCTTTTTTACATTTCAAACAATGTCTTATACTCTGGATATTTACCGCAAAGAGTTAGAGCCGGTAAAAAACATTATTGATTTTGGATTTTACGTGTCGTTTTTTCCACAATTGGTTGCTGGTCCTATCGTCAGGGCAAAGGACTTTATTCCTCAGATTTATCAAAAGTTTAGCTTAAGTCGATATGAGTTTGGATTAGCACTGTTTATGATTCTTAAAGGATTAATTAAAAAGATAATGATTGGCGATTATATTGCTGTAAATTTTGTCGATCGGGTTTTTGCTAATCCTACAATGTACACAGGTTTTGAAAGTTTGATGGCGATGATAGGCTACTCGTTGCAGGTTTATGTTGATTTTTCGGGCTATACTGATATTGCAATCGGAGTTGCGCTTTTGATGGGATTTCGATTAAATGAGAATTTCAACTCCCCATATAAAGCGAAAAACACAGGTGAGTTTTGGTCGAGATGGCATATTTCTCTATCAACCTGGTTAAAAGATTATTTGTATATTCCACTTGGAGGTAACAGAAATGCCACTGCGGGAACATATATCAACTTTGCTTTAATTTTAGGTGTTGTAATGATGTTAGCTTCCAGTTTGTGGGTTAGTTTAGGAATTGTTGCTGGTGTAATTTTGGTACTAATTATTATGAGAATATCTCCTGCCGCAAAGAAAGGAGTTGTAAGAAATATCAACATAATGATAACTATGTTGTTTGGTGGATTGTGGCATGGATCAAGTTGGAATTTTTTAATATGGGGAGGATTAAACGGATTAGGGGTAGTTACATACAAGTATTGGCGAAAAATCAGTCCGTGGGAAAAGTACAATAACGTTATAGCAACAGTTTGGAAAATTACTTTAACTTTTGGCTTTATTACTTTTACTCGAGTGTTTTTCCGTGCACCCGATTACGAGACAGCAACAACCATGTTACATCGAATACGAACAGTTTTTTCTCCGGAATTAATCCCACAGATCATTAGTGGGTATTATAAAGTTTGGTTGATGATGCTTTTTGGCTTCATTACACATTGGTTAAGCTATAACTTTAAAGACACTTGGCGCGATAAATTTATCAATTTACCTCACTGGTCTCAAGCGCTTATCTCAGCCCTTATTATCTTCATTATTTACCAGTCGATTTGTTCGGATATGGTAGCCTTTATTTATTTTCAGTTTTAGATTATTCGGCCTAATGGACATTAATAATGGTAAAAACTTCTATAAAGCCTAATATTACTACTTTTGAAGCAAATCAAAGGTTATGAATACAAAAAATGCTTTTACTACAATAAAGGATTTGTTCAAAAATATGGTTTTGTAAAAGAAGTTCAAGGTCCATTTTGTTGATCTGAAAAACAAACTAAGAAACCATAATAGATTGTCTTTAAAACGGAAAAAGAAGTTAATCGATGGGTTTTTGAAGGTATAAAGTTCTCAAAAAATGTCAATGGATCATGAATTCACACAATCCATTGAATGACATTTTCGTCGAACATCTACATTATCCCTGATAGGTTGCTCCCCAGCAGAGCCTACTTCCGTTTATGCA
>JAFGVU010000097.1 GCA_016937855.1 Bacteroidales bacterium
AGCGCCTTCTACATTAGAAATAGTTACAATACCAGTTGAAGGATTAGGATACATGTTGATGTCGTTTTGAGCGAAGTTAGATGCAACGTTATCTAATGTTGGAATAATGTAAGCTCTAATCATTGGAACTGAGTTGTAATAGTTAGTAATAACTGTCCAACCTTCGTCTCCTGCAAATTTCCAGCTTGTTCCCCAAACACTTGAAGGGATTGTATTATCTTCACCAATCCAAAGAACATTCTCTTCTCCATTATAATAGAATTCTAAAGCAATTTTAATGTCAATACTAGTTTCTTCTCCACCTAAAGCAATAGCAGCAGGATCAGAGAAAGTGAAAGTTTTCCAAGTTCCTAAGTCACCCTCTTCAATTGTGATTAGAGATGATTGAGCAAGAGAAACCCAAGTTGAAGATTCAGAATCAAACTGTAATGCATGACAAATAACAGCAGTTCCTGCAGTAGAGTTAGATACAATATATGCTTGAACAGAGTCAATTGTTGTTGATTCGAAGAAAGTATAATCAACGCCAAACATATCACCATCAAGTCCACCGTCTAACCAAATGCCAGGACCACAAACGCCATCTAAACTACCACCGTCACGAGCATAAGAATAATCTGTAGCTTCAAAGAAAGTTGCGTAAGAATTATTGTCTGGAGCACCGTCAGTTTGGCCGTCAATATATGCTTCGAAAGTGATGTCAAAATTCCCTAACATAAAATCTTCTTGAGACATAACGTAAAATTCATCATCACCCCAAGCGATATCAAGAGTGTCAAGTTCGCCAGAATTTAAAGGAACATCGTGAGTATAAGTGAAAGAATAGACTTCGTTAGAAGCTGGGTCAGTAATAGTTACATCAACTGATGGAGTAGCTTCTTGCATACCATTGTTTAGAACTACTGCATTAAACAAAATATAACTAGTTGGTTGAACCAAGCACTCGTCAGGAATCATTCCAAAATGAGAGCTGTAGTGGTAGTATTGCTCTTGTCCAGCTTCATGATAGTCAATAATTCCAAAGAAATTAGTTGCTGTTGACATAAGTTTAAGGTCATAATTAGGAGCATCAACGATGGAAATATCATCAATATACCATCCATAATCCCAGTCACCTACATTTCTGAAACGGAAATAAGCAGTTGCAACATTTCCTAACTCAGGGACATTTAATAAATTGATAAAATCTGGAGTTGTAGCCCCACCATGGACGATTTCAGGGAATAATTCAATAGCTGTCCAGTCAGTACCATTGGTACTATACTCAAAATACACTAAATCGTCCCATCTTTTATAATAAGTAGAAAAAATGAAACGAGGAGCATCAACAGAAGATAAATCTACCGGATTTGCAATTTGAATCCAAGCATCTTGAGTTGGAGGTCCTGAAGAACTTCCGTAATCAGAGTTGTACAATGCAAAACCATTGTCAACAGTAGGAGAAACAAAATCTTCATTCATTCCGTAAGGAGTAATCCATCCTGCAGGAGCAGTTTCAACTGTACAAATAACCCAATCTTTGTCTTCTGTATCAGTTGCATGATCCATTACCCAATCACTAGCATTAGAGAAATCATTTGACCATATCGCTTCTTTAGTTAATTCAGCATAGCTTTGATTGCTATACTTTGCAATTGTAGGAACATCTTTGCGAAGTTGAGCTTCTTTTTGCACATACTGACCAAAAGCCACTGTGCAAATCATTGTTACAATTAATAGTAAAGTAAATTTTTTCATAAATAATAGATTTAAGTTGATAAATAAAATTCTCATTCAAAATTATGGTGCAAGATAGCGAATTTTTCAAATATGACCAAATTTTTTCTTAAATCTTAAACTTTTGTTAAGAATTATTGGCTTAAAAGCATAAAAATTTTAATTTTGTGAAAAATATTTGGGAAATGAAATCAGAAGAAAGCTCCAAAGAATTATTATTTAACTCTCCGGTTTCGGTGTTTTATAATCTGTCTAAAGAAGATAAAGATTTTTTAATGCGAAACACAGAGTGTCGTTCATACAAAAAGAACGAGTTAGTCTTTTTAGAAAATACAAAACCTAATGGATTGATTTGCCTTTCGGATGGTAAAGTAAAGATTTTTAAAGAAGGAGCCGGAGGACGAGACCAAATAGTAAGACTCTCTAAACCCGGTGGTTTTATAGGTTATCGAGCTCTTTTTGCAGGTCAAAATTATCATGCTTCTGCTGTGGCTATAGAACCCTCAATCGCTTGTACGATAGAAAAAAGTGCATTATTTTCAGTAATGAAAAATGATCCGAATTTAACATTTGAGATGCTTAAGTCTCTTGCAACAGAACTTGGCGTTTCTAATATGAGAACTGTAAGTCTTACCCAAAAACATATACGTGGACGACTTGCCGAATCTTTGCTTTTCCTAATCGATACTTATGGGTATTACGAAGATGGAATTACCATTAAAGCCCTTTTATCTCGAGAAGATATTGCAAGTCTTAGCAATATGACAACCAGCAACGCCATTAGAACACTTTCGACTTTTGCACAAGAAGGTGTTATTGGGCTCGAAGGACGCCGAATTAAAATTCTCGAACTTAAAATGTTACAAAGAATCTCAAATATCGGTTGATTGTGGTTTTTATATTGTCGATCGCTACTGCACTTTATAATAAAGTTAAATTAAAATCAAATTTATGATAATCTCAATGACTGGCTTTGGCCGTGAAGTATTAGAATATAAAAACAAAAAAATTAGTATTGATGTTAAATCATTAAACTCTAAAACAACCGATATAAATACCAGAATACCAGGCTATTATAAAGAAAAAGAGTTAGAAATACGAAGATTGATATCAGGAGAACTTAAGCGAGGTAAAATTGATTTCTGTATGTTCGTAGAGCTTAACGGCTCCGAAAATGCAACTCTCATTAATCAGGACTTGGTTGTAAGTTATTATAATCAACTAAAAAATATCTGTGAAAACAACAATATTCCTATGGGACAAGATATCCTATCAGGGATTATCAGAATGCCCGAAGTGCTAAAAAATGCTTCGGAAGATCTAAACGACGACGAGTGGAAATTAGTTTTAGAAACTGTCCAAAAAGCAATCGATGCTTGTAAATCGTTCAGAAATGCTGAGGGTAAAGAATTGGAACGAGATATTGTAGCAAATATTAATTCAATTTTGCTATTATTAGCAGAAGTTTCAAAATTTGAGACAGAACGTGTCGAAACAATAAAAGATAGACTAAGACAGGGAATTGCTGATATCGAAAATGGTAACGGTGGCGACAAAAATAGGATGGAGCAAGAAATAATTTATTATTTAGAAAAATTAGATATTAACGAGGAAAAGGTCAGACTAAAAAAGCATTGTGAATATTTCTTAGAGACTGTTAAATCAGATGAGTTGGCAGGCAAAAAACTAGCTTTTATTTCGCAAGAAATAGGACGAGAAATTAACACGCTGGGTTCAAAGGCGAATCATGCTGAAATGCAAAAATTAGTTGTGACGATGAAAGATGAACTCGAAAAGATTAAAGAACAACTGTTAAACGTTTTATAAACCAGAATGGACACAAAAGTTTTGATATTTTCAGCTCCAAGTGGATCGGGTAAAACAACACTAGTACGTCATTTGCTTGCCTTTGATGAACTGAAACTCGAATTTTCTGTTTCGGCATGTAGCAGAGCCCCAAGAGGAGAAGAAATGCACGGAAAGGATTACTACTTTTTGTCAGTTGAAGATTTTAAACAAAAGATTGAAAACGACGATTTTCTCGAGTGGGAAGAAGTTTACAAAGATAACTTTTACGGGAGCTTAAAATCAGAAGTTAGCAGAATCGCTGATAAGGGAAATAATGCTGTGTTTGATGTAGATGTAATCGGGGGGCTTAATATCAAGAAATTTTATGGAAATTCTGCCTTGTCGGTTTTTATAATGCCGCCTTCTGTCGAAGAACTGGAAAAAAGACTTAAAAATCGTTCAACTGACGATGAAAGTGCAATCAAAACCCGTATTGAAAAAGCAAAATTTGAAATGCAGTTTGCTCAGGAATTTGATGTTATTATAATTAATGATAAGCTCGAAAAAGCAAAATCGGAAGTAGAAAAAATTGTCAGAGATTTTTTGGGTGCGAGGAGTAATAATTTTTGAATGTATATGTCCTAACGGACAAAGATAAAAAGGAGTTCTTGTTTTTTTTACTAATATTAAAGTCCTACGGACTAAAATAAGCCTAATGTGAAAGATCTTGGATCTAATTGCTACAGATATGACATAAAAAAACCAGTAAAACACTATGAGTTTGTCCATATACGATGCAGTGAACCAGTCGAAGTGGCATTAACATTTGAAAAAAACTTTTTGAGTTTTTGCTGTTTTAGGTAGCGAATGTATATGTCCTAACGGACAAAGTAAAAAACGAAGTGCTCCTTTTTTTTACTAATGTTGAAGTCCTACGGACTATTACCTGATTAAGGAATTATAGTTTATTTGCCAAATATATGTCGTAAATAATTAA